>JAGLWR010000145.1 GCA_023133315.1 Methanomicrobia archaeon
TGTTTGCAACAGGACGGGTGTATGATCAGATAAGACAATCGATAGCATATCCACAATTAAACGTCAAGATCGTTACTACCCATGCAGGTATCACCGTAGGAGGAGACGGGGCCTCTCATCAGATTACGGAAGACATTGCATTGATGGGTGTCCTTCCGAATGTGAACATCTTTGTTCCCGCTGATTGTGTAGAGACAGAAAAGATGATCAGAGCCCTAGCAGATCATAGAGGACCTGCATACGTACGATTAGGGAGAAGTAAGGTACCTACTCTCTATGATACCAATTTCGAATTTCATCTTGGTAAAGCCTCGACACTGAGAGACGGTGAAGACATTTCCATTATTGCGATGGGGATTATGGTTTCAAAAGCGCTTGAAGCAGCAGAAGAGTTGAAAAAAAAGGGCATCTCTACAAGAGTAATAAACATGAGTACAGTCAGCCCCTTGGATGAAGAGACGATACTCAAGGCTGCCAGAGAAACGGGGGCTATAATTACCGCAGAGGAGCATAACATATCTATGGGGATGGGAGCATTAGTTGCCTGTCTCCTCTCTGAAAACTATCCAGTTCCTATGGGTAGATGCGGCATTCCAGACGTTTTTGGAGAAAGTGGTGATTACGAAGAGTTGATGGAAAAGTATGGACTCACTGCAGATAATATAGTAAAGATATCTCTTAATGTGTCAAACAGAAAGAGGTGATAGAGTGAAAATCTTTATTGATACAGCAAAACTAGAGGAGATAAAAGAGGCCAATTCGTGGGGAATTATCGATGGAGTAACGACAAACCCCTCATTAATCAAAAAAACTGTCGATTCATTAGACAAGAATGTTAGCATAGAGAAATATATAGAACAGATATGTAGAGAAGTAGATGGTCCTGTAAGCCTGGAGGTAAAAAGTCAAGGAGCTCAGAAAATGATAGAAGAGGCAAAAAAGCTCTACGATCTGTTTAATCATGTAAACGACAATGTAGTTATAAAGATTCCAGTGAATACAGCAATGGAAGATGATCAGGAGAACTATGAAGGGATTAAAGCAATAAAAATATTGGAAGAGAGAGGAATACCCACAAACGCTACACTGATAATGTCACCGAACCAGGCATGGCTCGCTGCGAAAGCTGGTGCAGCGTATGTGAGTCCGTTTCTTGGAAGAATTGACGATTATATACGGAATAACATGGGATTAAAAGCAGGTGAAGATTTTGATAAGGAATCATACTTTGATGAAGATCTCTTGGAGAGGATACGATCTGAAAAAGCAAGAGAAATAATTAAAGGAGATATAAAAGAAGATATCGGGAGGATATACCTCAATGAAGGATTAACTTCATTGTCTGCCGAGGTTAAAAGTGGCGTCGATGTCGTGAGAAAAATAAAACGAATCTTTGAAAATTATCAATTTAAAACAGAAATAATCGCTGCAAGCATCAGAAATGCGAGACAGGCCATGGAAGTGGCAGAGATCGGAGCAGAGATATCAACAATACCCTTTGATATTATTACTCAGATGATAAAACATTACAAGACACAGGAGGGAATGAAAAACTTTACGAAGGATATCATTCCTGAGTACGATGCACTGTTTAAAAAATAAAAAAACTTATAAACTTTGAAATATTACCTTTTTTATGATAAAGATAGCCCCTTCAATTCTTTCGGCAGATTTTTCAAAACTCGGAGAAGAAGTACAAAGAGCAGAAAGAGGAGGGGCGGATCTCATTCATGTCGATGTCATGGATGGGCATTTTGTACCTAACATTACCATAGGACCTCTCGTCACGAAGGCCATCGCTCCTCTAGTAACAATCCCCATGGATATACACCTCATGATAGAGAACCCTCGCCTTTATATTAAAGATTTTGTTGAATCTATCGATGTTGGAAGGGACATCTCCAAGGATTGTGTATCTGTTCATGTCGAAACATGTTCCCATTTGCATCGCGTTTTGAAGGAAATTAAAGAGTACGGAGTTAGACCCGGTGTAGCCTTCAACCCAGGAACACCACTGGAGCATCTCCGATATCTATTAGATGACATTGAACTTGTGATTATCATGACTGTAAATCCGGGATTCGGAGGACAGTCGTTTATCGAGGGTATGATTCCAAAAATAAAAAGAGCAAGAGAGATAGTAGGAGACAAGAACATAGAGATCCTTGTAGATGGAGGAGTCACAGTTGCAAATGCTAATAAAATAGTTGATGCAGGTGCCACCATACTGGTAGCAGGCTCTGCAGTTTTTAATGAAAAAGATTCTATTGAAAACAATATTAAGAAGATAAGAGAGGCTGTGATGAAATGAATAAAAGGAAAAGTAAAATATTTAAAGGTAAAGTTATAAATCTTTAAAAAGAAGGAGGCAAAAAAATGAATAAAAAAAACATAGGAAAAAGATTGGCTATTTTTATAATAGCTACAATGATGTTGACCGTATTCAGCGGATGTACCGAAGAAGAAACAACAACTACAACGCCGGCACCGACAACTTCTGCTCCTACAACATTACCACCAGGGTTCCTGACGTACGAAAATTCTACTTACGGGATAAAAATAATGTATCCCCAGGAGTGGGAAAAGTTAGAGGGATATATGGATACTGTTGTTCTCTTCAGATCGTCTCTAGAAGATGCATCAGATATTTTTCAAGAGAATCTTAATGTGGTAGTGGGTGATTTGCCACAACCCATGACATTGAATGAATTTACCGATTTAAATATCGAGCAAATAAAGACTCTTTTCACAATTGAGGTCGTCGATTCGAGTCCAACAACTCTTGCAAATATCCCTGCACGTAAAGTAATTTATACCCTGAAACAAGGAGGGTATGATCTAAAGGCGATGCAAATTTATACGATAAAGGATGATAAAGCGTACGTAATCTCATATATGGCGGAAGAAGATAAATATTCCGATTTCTGGGGAACCATACAAATAATGATTGATACCTTTGAAATTCTATAATCTACACCTTTTTCTTTTTTCTTTTATATATCTCAGTTAATCTTTTGACCAAAGAAACAGGGGCTGAATCATAGATTATTGTGGAGTTACTGCTTTTATTTATATCTCGCAATAATACACCAATAGCTTCTTTTGCTATTCCGCCACTGCCTTTAAGGACTCCGATGTCTTTTCCTATATCGTATGCGATCGTGAACTCGTTCATTGTTCCAGTTCGTCCATTGATAAAAATAGCAGCATCGGAAGCGGCAACAGAGGATACATTTCTATATTTTTTACAAATTGATGGATCATTAGCATAAATATAATCTTTTGGAACAAAAACAAAATCTGTGAATCCTTTTACTGGATGTTTGTATATTTTAACATGACTTTCTAAATCAGTTGCAGGAGAATATCCTACTGTTTTTCCTCCA
>JAGLWR010000146.1 GCA_023133315.1 Methanomicrobia archaeon
GTGCTTCGATCTCTTTTCCAGATTTTCCAAAATTCAAGCCTATGCAGAGATGAGGCGCCACATTCACGTATTTTGATAATACCTTCATAGTTTTTATATAATCTCTGGAGGTCCTGTTTAAGTTATACACGTTTTTAAGTATGTTGTCATCAATAACAAAATCAAAAGAAACACAGTCTATACTCGTTTTTTTGAGAGCTATTACTTCTTTTTCATTCACTAATCCTGTGTGTATGTTTATCAGAAGATCAGTTTCTTCTTTTATCTTTTTTATAATTGGTAAGAAATTATCTAGGGGCACCCTTCCACGAGAATCGCATCCTCCCGAGATCAAAACGCCTTTGAGATGATCATTCATGCAGAGAGCGTAGAGACTCTCTGGAGTAACAGGGATCATGTGTTTTAAATAGACTTCCTGGCAGTGTTTGCAGCTTAAAGAACACTTTCTGCCCGTAACAGACAACGCTGGAAAAGATTTTTTAGTTGGATTATATAACATTTTTCTCCTCAAATGCCTTTTTAAATGCCTTTTTAAAGTCATCTAATTCTATGCCTGGAGCTTTTACATCGCTTAAAAACTTTTCAGTAACTTTTATAGATTCTTTTTCCGTTTTTCCCCTCAATTTTTTCTCAAGGTCAAAAACAGAATCTTCTGGATAGATAAAGAAGTCTCCTGTTATTTTTATATCTTTTATCTTCAAATTTTCTATCGTTATTTCTAATTTTATAAGACCCCCTTTCGCTTTATGTTCAACGATCATAAGAGATATAATACGACAATATATAAAAACTTGCGTTGAGTAACCTTTATAAAGCATGAAAAAAAGGGAATAATATGGCAAAAGGAAAAACACAAAAAGAAGGGGGGCTCCCTCCTACAGGTGCCGGACTGATACGATACTTCGACGAAGAAACAAGAGGTATCAAAATGACCCCCTATATTGCAATGGGGATATGCGTAGCGTCTGGAGTAATCATTGTTCTTCTTCACATACTCAGGTGAATAAATAGATGACTTTTAATCTTTATTTGATTTTCTTCATAATTTTTGGATTCTGGATAATAATGAATTTTCTTTCGCCGTATTTAAAAGATCGTGGGATAGAAGTTGCCGGATTTACTCTTTTATGGAGAACAAAAAGATTTATAAGGACGATAGACACTCTTTCTAAAAAATTTGGAAAATTCTGGGATTATTTTGCAAAGTTTGGTATAATTGCGTCTTTAGGTGGATCGATCCTTATACTTTACTTTCTATTTGATAAAATTCTTGAAATAATTAACACTCCCGAAGCCTCTCAAGGCGTTATGCTGGCGATACCTGGGATAACAATTCCTCTGTGGTATGGTCTGATAGGCATCGTGGTATTGGTAATAGTCCACGAGTTTGCTCATGGAATAGTCGCACGAAGAGAGAACATACCCTTAAAATCAGTGGGAGCAGGTCTTTTCATAGTGCTTCCTCTCGCTTTTGTCGAGCCTGAAGAGGAAGAGATGAAGAAAGCGTCCCCCTGGGCAAGGATAAAAGTATACGGAGCAGGATCTACGGCAAATTTTGTTGTGGGTTTTATAGCTCTCCTGCTCCTGATGTCTCTCAATCCTTTGATAATAGAAGATGGAATTAAAATCTACAGCGTAGAGAGAGAAATGCCCGCGTATGGAGTTTTAGAAAAAGAAATGATTGTCTATGAAATTAATGACATTGAATTTAAGAATATGGAAGAATTTTCAGAGATAATGTCGAATTTTAAGCCAGGAGATACAATTGTATTGAAAACTAACAAAGGATTTAAGGAAATAGTACTTGTCGAAAATCCGGAGGATCCAACTAAGGGGTACATCGGCATTTCCTTAAAAACCTATTTAACAACTAAATACGGCAGTTTTTTAATACCTGTCTATTCCTCACTCCTTTGGATACACTTTATCAATATAGGTATCGGACTCATTAACCTTCTACCGATACCCCCCGTTCTCGACGGTGGAAAGATCATCAAAGAACTGATGGAAATGAAGGTCTCTAAAAGAATTTCAAACACAGTCTCTGTAGCTTTAGCAGTAATCTCCATATCTTTGCTGGTGATAAATGCTTTTCCTAAACTCCTCAAGATGTTGTTATGATAACAGTAAAATTTTTGAGAGAAGATAAAGAAGAAAGTATAAAATACAAAGAAAATTTCAAAATAGATGATGTTCTAAAAATATTTGGTTACAGCTCCGAAACGGCAGTTGTCCAAAGAAATGGGAAAATAAATACAGAAGAAGAAACTGTTAAAGATAATGACGAGATTCTTATAATTCCGGTGGTATCTGGTGGGTAAATGTACTGCAAATGCGGAAAAAAAGCTATAATTTTCAGGAGATACTCAGGAGAAAAGTTGTGTGAGAGATGTTTTAACAAAAGCATGATAGATCGAGTAAAAAAGGTAATCAGAAAATACTCGCTAATAGAAAAAAACGATCGTGTCTGCGTTGCCGTCTCCGGAGGAAAAGATAGTCTTGTACTCCTTCACATATTAAAAAAACTCTCAGAAAAATATCCTTTTGATCTAATCGCTCTCACTATCGATGAAGGCATAGAGGGCTACAGAGATAAGGCAATCGAAACAGTCAAAAGAAATTGTGAATTACTGGGGATCGAGAGCAGAGTTTATTCTTTTAAAAAAGAGTTAGGATACCCCCTGGATGAAATAGTAAAAAAGGATCGTGAATTAAGTTCATGTTCGTACTGCGGTGTCTTCAGGAGGTACTTACTCAATAAAAAAACAAGAGAACTCGGATGCAATAAACTGGCCGTGGGACATAATCTTGACGACGAAGTCCAGACGATACTGATGAACTTTCTCAGAGGAGATCTATCAAGATTCGGAAGAACAGGACCGTACTATATCTATCTCAATGAAAGATTTGTTCCGAGAATAAAACCTTTGAGAGAAATTCCGGAAAAGGAAAACGTCGTTTATGCTCTTTCAAACAATATTGAAGTAGAGTTTTCCACATGCCCTTACTCTGGAGAAGCGTACAGAAACAATATTAGGGAGTTCTTAAATAAAATGGAGCTAGAGCAGCCCACAACAAAATATTCACTTCTAAGATCATATGACAAGATCTATTCTTTATTGGCAAAGAGTTTGGCAAAAAAACTGAAATACTGTGAGAAATGCGGTGAGCCGACGATTGGAAATGTATGCAAAACATGTGAGTTTCTGGAAGAACTTTAACATGGCTCAATTGTCTGCGGAGGTTTATTCGAAATAAAGTATGCCACAGATACTACTTCAGGAAACTCATTTGTGATCCTCGTAGAGATCTTTTCTAAAAGATTCCAATCTAATTTTGCGAAATTAGCCGTCATCGCATCTTTACTTTCCACGATTCTCAA
>JAGLWR010000147.1 GCA_023133315.1 Methanomicrobia archaeon
AAATGGAATGAGACTTTCCTTCGGAAAACCTATCAGCAGAGCTGCAAGAGTAAAAAAAGGACAGAAAGTCATGAGTCTGTACGTAGCCGAAAAAAGTGTTCTGAAAGCTAAAGAGGCCATCAGACGGGCAGCCATGAAGATACCCATGGGGACGTCGACGGTAGTGAAGAAGGTTAGTTGAGGGATCACGATTAGCTTCTTTTTACGTTCAAGTTTCTCGATCTCTTTTCTCCAAATTCTTGCAAAGCAAATAAATAACCTACTCCATTCCTCATCTTGTCACGTTTCTTTTGCCAATAATCTAAATATCCACCAAGCGCCATAATGTCAACACTTAAAACAAGGCTCAACCAAAGTGGCATTCCTACAAAAGCTGTAACTACGAGTGGAATTGGGACAATTTTTGCTCCTTTTTTGAATACACTTACTAGTCCCTCTTCTTTTAACGCTTGAAAAGCATCTTTTATATCTTGGATTGATGGGGTTATTTCTTGATCTACTATGTCACGAATATTTGCTTCAAAATCATTATCCCATATATTAGATTCTAATTTCCCTGTTAAAATACCCAAATGTGTCTTAAATCGACTCAAATCTTCTTTGTGATCGTCACGGAAATCTAAAACATTTTGAAACGGAATATTTTCAAACGAAGGAAGAGTTTCGTTAATTATGTTGATAGCAGCAAGATTTGTTTTTGTATCTTTTATATAGCCATAATCAGCTAAGATTTTCTTTAAAAAATCATTATTTGAAACCCGACTATATCTCGTTTTTAAAATTTCATGATGGATGGCTTCATCAGTGAAGGGTGTAAGGTTATATTCATAGCTGGAACAAAGTGCATGGCTTATCATAATTGATTCTCCGATTGAAAAAGGCAATGAAACCATTCGATACTCATTATATACTTGCAAACGATGTAATTTTCTTTCATCTAGCTCTACGTGTCTACTATGTAACTCTCTCATTTTCTCTTCAGAGTATGGATACGGACCTTCTCTTACTCTTTCTCTTATGTAGGGAATCTCTTCGATTCTTCGTTCTGAAGTATGATAACTGGGACTCGTAGTCTCAACTAGAGAAGATAAATTTACAAGCAGATTTCTGAATTTTGTATCGCTTCTATGAGGCAACTTCACTGCACACAATTCCCAATTTTCTCTCGAATGATCTCTACAAAGATCTACAAAGTTTTCGTCCGATAAGTCTTGGATTACGCTATGGATCATGAGAGAATCATATTTATCTACTATTTTTGCAGGATCAACGAATTTTAAGATACCCTGATCATGCAGAGGATTTAGTTCTCTTTTGAAATTATCAATTTTCTCCGAGATGTCTCCCCCTGTTTTTCTATTTCTTGATTGTTCTGAAAATGCCATCCATGGATTTATTATATGTATCTCATCAAAATACAACATCAATTTTTTCAAGGTCTCTAAATTCCTTATACTTGCATAAGGATAGTATAAAGCTGAAAATTTTTTCATTTACGATTCATCTCCTTTTTTCTTTTATTTAACTTCCCTTCTTTTTTCTCTGATTTGGACTTTTCTTCAGTTACTTCTCCCCTATGTTCTTCTTTCTTTTTTGTCACTTCTTTAGTTTCAACTGTTTCGATTTCTTCCCCTAACCCTTGTTCTTCTTCACTCACACCCTTTAGCTCTTGAGTACCTTCAGTTACTTCTTCCTCCAGTTCGACTCCGTGATCACCATTTTCTACCTCTTGTTCTGATCTTTCTTCTGTTCTATTTCTGAGAAAACGAAAAATTAAAAAAAGAAAGGTTAAAACTAATACAATTTGTCCAATCAACAGAATTTTTGAAATCGAATCTACTGTTCCTATCAAGCATTCACCTCCCAAACAGGTCTCGATGGGAAGTTCTTCAAGATCAAAATTATCAATACGTTCAGTGAACAAGATCCGGAATACGGTGAGAACTAAAATTAGAGCAATGTATTTTATCCATCTATATCTACCAAAATCTGCAAAAGATATTGCTAAAATAATAGTGAGAAGGATGCCTGCAATAATATAAATAAAATTTTCAACATTGTTCACATGATTTTCCCAGTGGAGTCTTTCCTCAAGTGTACCGAAAGTTGCTACAATCAAAATATTTCCTTCATTTGTTTTGGGTATTTCTTGGATCTTCCATAATAGTACATTTCTGCCTTTTTCTTTAAAGGGATCATCTTTTGTATTATAATACCAAGGATAAGCATCTTCAGGAAGAACAAAGTATATGTGGTTAAAATTTTCAATTTCAGTAACTCCTATACACCACACAAGCCAGTTCATGTAGAATTTATTTTTTTGTGTTTCGTTAAGTTCCTCATCAAACTCAATTTTTAGAATAAATTCTTCTTTCTCATACAAATATTCAGGATATATAAATCCACATAACCAATATCCTTCTTCTAGAGCTTCGGTTAAGTCTTTGATATATTCATCATCTAAAACTACATACTTTTTAATTTCTTCTTCACTGCCTCCCCAATACTTCTTAATAAATTCAATTAATTCTTTGTTATTTTTCAATTGATTGTTTATAGATTCTTTAGCATTTATAAGTTCTTCTTGAGTTCTTATCACTATAGGCTTGATTTCTTTTCCCAAGCCCTCAACAAAAATACGAAAATTATTGGATAACTCAGGTACAGGAAGAAAAGATACATATACTATATCAGGTTCGGAAAAATTTTTATTTCTAAGAGAGCACATTCTCCATTTTGCAATGATATGATAAAAAAGATCTCCCGTTTCATAATGAATTTCCACCATAAAATCTTCATCAGATCCAAGATCGAAATAATCTTCATATTCAGAAATGGTAGTAGCGTTTTCATCTTCAGCACAAACACTACTACACAAGAGAATGAACAAAATTATGCTCACCAAAGCAACACCGCTCTTCTGTTTCATACGTTATATTGTGATTTTTAATTTAAATATGTACCTATTTTAAAAAGGAGATTTTTCAATCTTCACGTCATTTTTTCATAAATTCTTTGTCAATATTTTGAATATTTCCTCAAATTCTTTAGGAATATTATCTCTTTTTATCATTTCATAAGCTATTTCCGGATCTTTTCTTTTACTCGAAGGCTTAGTATCAAGATAATCTTCTATTTCTCCTTTTTTTAAACAATAGATAGGACATTCTCCTTTTTTATTGAATATTTTATCAACATTGCTCAAATTATCACAAAAATGAAAAATGGGAAATGCAGTTGATTTCTCTCTTTCTTCATTATAGATTCCACAAATTTCTTCAGCACTCTTGGCTTTATCTTTGTCCAAGATTACTATTGATCTGTAAGGATCATTTGGAATTGTGTACAAAAAGTAT
>JAGLWR010000148.1 GCA_023133315.1 Methanomicrobia archaeon
CTTCAGGATCTTTATTGTATTCCTTTATTATATCCTCGAGTATCTCTTCATCTTCTTTTATCTTCATATCATCTACCAAATTTTCTATTCCTCATTTGATATTCTCGTATTATCCTTAAAAAATCTATCTTTCTGAAAGCAGGAAAATATATTTCTGTAAAAAATAATTCAGCATATGCTGATTGAAACAGGAGAAAGTTGCTCAGTCTTACCTCACCGCCAGTCCGTATTACAAGATCAGGATCAGGGAGATCGCCTGTGTACAGATTATTTCTGATCATCTCAATCGTTATATCCTCCGGTGAAACTCCCTTCTTTATGATTCTTTTTACAGCTTCAAGTATCTCTATTCTTCCTCCATAAGCAATGCAAATGTTAAGAATTTTATTATTGTAGTTTTCGGTAGCTTTCTCTGCTTTTTTTATAGAATCAACTACATTTTTTGGAAGCAAATTAAGATTTCCTATAGCTTTTACTTTTATTTTGTTCTTATGGATTCTTTCATTCTTCACAAGCTCTTTAAACTTTTTTTCAAAGAGATCCATTACACGATCTACCTCTTCTTTGCTTCTTTTAAAGTTCTCAATTGAAAAAGCGTACACAGTTACGATGTCGATCCCGAGTTCGTTTGCCCAATCCAATATCTCTTCGAGCTTATCGGCTCCCCTACTGTGCCCTTTCCACAGATTCATTCCAAAAAACTCGGCATATCTCCTGTTTCCGTCCATTATTATCCCTATATGGTGGGGCATTTTTCCTTTCTTTACTCTATCTCCAAGAATTTTTTCATATGCCCTATAAACAGGGGCTAAAAGTATTGAAAGACCAACCCTAATCAGATTCATCGTATTCTCCTTTCATATACGTTCGTGAGAGTTCATAGTAAATCTCCGCACTCTCTCTTATTTTTTTGTGCCATTCTTCATCGAGTATTTTTACGATCTTTCCCGGAACTCCCACAACTAACGAATTATCAGGGATCTCTTTTCCTTCTGTAATTAGAGCATTTGCACCGATTATACAGTTTTTTCCTATTTTTGCATTGTCCAGTACTGTGGCATGCATGCCGATTATTACATTGTCATCTATCGCACATCCGTGGATAACGGCGTTGTGTCCTACGGTAACAAAATCTCCTATGGATACTTTCTCATGAATCGAGACATTGTCCTGTATATTCGTGTACTCACCTATCCTTATTTTCCCGGTGTCTCCTCTTATCGAAGCAAAGGGCCAGATACTTGAGTTGGCCTTTATCTTTACGTCTCCAACTATAACGGTGTTTTTATTCACGTAAACACTCTTGTGGATAATCGGTTTCTTCATGAAGGGTTTAGACCAACAGAATTTAAAAAGTTATTCCAATAGATTTATAAACTTCAAATTTTCAATTATATCATGAAAAAGAAGTTTGCAATAAAAAAAGTACACATAAAAGGAGGGGTCTTAGGTGGAGGTATAGGCGCGATCCTTGCATCCCTTTTTCTTGCTATGAGTCCGATGATGTTTTTAATAGCCATAGGCGGATTTGTGGCGATATATGTAGTAAGGAAAGAAATAAAACTCAGTTATCTTGAAGGAATGAAAATAGGACTTATCTCAGCGCTAATTGCCTCTTTATATGCGTTATTACTCCTAGAAAGAACTGCAATTGCAGCTAAAAAGGAAATTTTAGAACAGGGCATAGAGGCGTTTATGGAAAACCATAATATTACATGGGCAACAGAGCAACAGGTTTTTGATGCTTACGTAACCCATACCCACGGAATTCCAATACAGTGGACATTAACCGTATTTATAATCATGCTTACCGGAACGTGGATAGCTCTGATTTTCTACAAGCCGAGAACAAAGAAGATGCACTGATTATCTCATCATGTCTTTAATATTTTCTTCAACTATCTCATCCAAAAGATCCAGGAGAGTGAAAATCTTCTTATTTACTATATAGTAATAAACAACTTTTCCCTTTCTTCTGTTGTCTACAATCCCTGCATCTTTAAGGATTCTTAGATGCTGAGAAACGTTTGATTGTGTCGTACCAACATGGGGCTTTATCTCTCCCACGTTTTTTTCACCGTCTTTCAGAAAGCCCATTATCTTTAACCTGGTTCCATCAGCCAATGCTTTTAGGATCTGAAGTTTAATTCTCCTCATTACTGAATACTTTGTATTAACATGTATTTAAAACTTTTGGTGATCTACCAAGACGATTTTTATATGCGTTAGATTTTTATATCTTTCTGGAGAATTCCTTATAATGAACGAAAACAAAAAGAAAGAAGCTAAGGAAGTAGATCACGGGTTAGGTTATGAGTTCGAAACTACGGAAGAGATACCCGTGCCCAAACTTATAGTAGATCAGATTATCGGACAGGATAGAGGGGTCGAGACGATCACGAATGCTGCAAAGCAGAGAAGAAATGTACTTCTGATAGGTTCACCTGGAAACGGTAAATCTATGCTCGGACAGGCGATGGCCGAACTCCTTCCAAAAGAAGAACTGGAAGATATTCTCGTATACCCAAACCCTGACGATGCAAATACTCCAAAAATAAGAATTATGACAGCAGGAGATGGGAGAGATATTGTCGAAGACTATAAAAGGAGAGCAAAAAAAGAAGATAGCTCTAAAAGTATGTTACTATTTTTTATTGCAGCGGCGATCATTATTTACGGATTTTTCTACAATCAAGTATTAATGGCGGTTTTCGTAGCTGTAATCACGATCTTTCTCGGAACGCAAATTTTAAAATCGAAATCGCAGATTTTGGTTCCGAAACTTCTTATGGACAACGGAGATAAAGATAAAGCACCTTTTCTCGATGCAACGGGAGCTCACGCAGGCGCATTGTTAGGTGACGTCAGACACGATCCTTTTCAATCTGGAGGATTAGGTACGCCTGCTCATGAGAGAGTAGAAGCAGGGATGGTTCACAGATCTCATAAGGGGGTTCTGTTTATAGACGAGATCTCAACGTTCAAGATAAATATGCAACAGGCCATGCTCACAGCGATACAGAACAAAAAGTATCCTATAACTGGGCAGAGTGAGATGTCTTCAGGGGCTATGGTGAGAACTGAGAACGTCCCGTGCGATTTTATCCTGGTAGCCGCAGGCAATTTAGAAACTCTCAAGGACATGCATCCTGCTCTGAGATCCAGGATAAGAGGATATGGATACGAAGTTTACATGAATGATACTATGCCTGACACAGTAGAAAACAGGAGAAAACTTGTTAGGGTCGTGGCTCAGGAAGTTGTTAAAGACGGAAAGATCCCTCATTTTACAAAAGAGGCTGTCGAGGAGATAATCAATGAAGCGAGAAGAAGATCTGGAAGAAAAAACAG
>JAGLWR010000149.1 GCA_023133315.1 Methanomicrobia archaeon
TTTCGCCAACTGAATGTATTTCTCACGATCGGAGTTCTTTCCTGCAACAGCGGACGCTCTTGCCATCGCCTCATAAGCAAAAGCTATGTCAAAGTCTCCAATATTATTCTCTTTGCAGATTTCCATACATCTCGCAGCGTGGTAAAGTGCAGATTGAGGCCTATTCAGAACAGAGTACACACGAGAAATCTGCCATTCACCTCTTTCAATCTCAACAGCCGTTCCGATCTCACCCCAATGAAAACGAGAGGCGTGAGCAGCATGAACCATTTTATCGTTCTCTGCTATTGTTCTCTCTTTTTTATCCAAAAGGTTCCACACGAGGTTAAATAGTTCAACGGCTGACTTTCTGTGACATTCCTGTCCAGTATATTTTCTTTCTTCGGCCATTGTATTACCTCCTTTTTATTTTTTACAGAAGCTCACGGATCCAAAGAAGTGAATCCAGGCTTATATGCCCTCGCCGGGATTCGAACCCGGGTTTGCAGCTCCGCAGGCCGCTGTCCTATCCACTAAACTACGAGGGCTTTTCCTTCATCTTCTTCTCTATGTTCCAGACCTTTTTGGTCAGCTCTCTAAGCCAAAAAAGTATTATCAGGATCAGAGCCAGGTATATGTATTCATCTCCTTCCATAATAGATAGTTGATATAGAATTATTTAAATGTGATGGCAGATAGTGCGCAGGTTAAAGAATATTTTAGTTTTTATTCTCTTTCTTTTTGGTCTTTAATTCAGATTTTAATCTTTTCTTTTCCAGTTTTAATTTCTCTTTTTCGGCGAGAGTGACATCTTCTTGTAACAAGAGTCCTTCCCTATACCTATAGGTAAAAATTAATGAAATAACAATATAGGATGACAATATCAACGTTACTGGTATAGATACAAGATTTGAAACTGAAAAAAATCGTGTTATTGCTAAAAATACTGAAAGAAATCCGAGACCTGCCCATGCATGATGCTTAGATCGATTGTATCTCTTTTTAAGCTCTAACTCACTTCTCATTTTTATCACCTTTTTTTATTGACAATTGTTTTTATAAGATCTTTTATCCATAGTAAACCTTTAAAAGTAAACTGACAAAAAAATAGTAACGGCTAGGGTAGGGTAGCGGTTATCCTAAAGGACTGTGGATCCTTTGACTCGGGTTCAAATCCCGGCCCTGGCCTAACCCTTTTCTTTTTTAAAAAAAGAAAACGGTTCTCCAAAAGAAAAACACTATTATCTAAAGAGAGAGGTATAGGAAAAAATCTTATTTTCATTTAAAAAAGAAAACTTTGTATGTAAAGAAAACCACCGACTTTCTTATACATATTTTTTCAAAAGAAATCAAAGTGGACACGTTATGCCCAGTTTTTCCTGGATATCTTCGCAGCACTTCAGAGCTTTTAAAAGTTCGTTATTTGCATAAATAGTGTTTCCAGTTGTATTTGCATTGTCGATGTGTTTCTGCATTTCATCTAACAATGTTTGCACATCTCCAGGTACATCTTCAGGCAAATGTTCCTCAATACATCCCAGGCATGTGCTCACCTGTCTCAGATGGTAGTTCTTCAATGGAATGAATGCTGCTACTGGGTTTACAAAGACTTCTGGAACATAATACTCATCAGCACCCATATCAAACCCTTGTCCCATGGGTCTTTTCTCTCCATCCATATCAGTGTAGACGCCAGCATTTGTCCCTGCATCGATACACGGTGAAGACGATGAGAGATGGTAATTTCCTCCTCCTACAAATTTTGGATCTTTAGATATCGAGCCAATACCTGGTGTTACACCACTGTAATCTGGAGCATTTCCCCAGACATCATTGTACGAACACACGGGAGTACCTGTTCCATCGTCGTAAATTCCATTAAAAATATTGGAAGAAATGATGTTGTTTGTTATTGGGGGATTACTGCTTAACCAATTTTCGATGCCATCCCCGTTTCCTGTGATCGTGTTGTTCGTTATCGTAGGACTGCTTGAGGCGTTGTAGATACCATTCCATGTATTCCCCGTGATCGTGTTGTTCGTTATTGTGGGATTACTGCTTAAGTTATTGTGGATGCCATCCCCTCCATTTCCTGTGATCGTGTTGTTTGTTATCGTCCCCGAAGCTCCATTGATATATTCGATCCCAGGAACTCCATTCGTTACTGTAAATCCACTGATATTCACTGTTGCACCATTAACCTGTATCGCGTACCCGGGTCCACCGCCGCCACCATCAAGTATTGTCACCGAAGGGTTCTCCCCAATTAACGAAAGATCTTTAGAAATAGAAGGCTTCTCGTTGTAGCTCCCCGCTGCCACGTGCACAGTGCCGCCGACAGCAACTGCGTTAATACCTTCCTGAATCGTATCGAAATGGTCGTAACCATTATCTGGACCGTTGTCATCCACCCAGACTACTGCAGGCTGTGCGCTCACAGGATTAATCACGGCTAACAAAGATACCAAAAGAATTATCGCTATTATTCCTCCTTTCACTTTTTTCATGATATCACTCTCATAAATATTCTACATTTTATAATTATATGTTATATAAAAAACTTTCGGTTTTATCGAAACAATAAAAATAACAAAAGAAATTAAAGTGGGCACGTTATGCCCAATATTTCTTGGATATCTTCGCAACACTTTTTAGCTTTTAGAAGTTCATTGTTTGCGTAAATAGAATTTCCAGTTGTATTTGCATTGTTTATGTGTTCCTGCATTTCATCTAACAATGCTTGCACGTCACCAGGCACATCTTCCGGTAAGTTCTCCGTTATACATCCCAGGTAGGTGTTCACCCGTCTCAGATGGTAGTTCTTCAATGGAATGAATGCTGCGATTGGGTTTACACATGTTACTGTAAGTGTTATGCTCTGATAAGTCCCCCAACCCCCGCAGACACATTCTCCATGCACGTATATCGTATGATCTCCCTGTGATAATCCTGTAACTGTAGCTATCACATTCTCCGTGTCAGAATCAAAAGCACCATCTTGAGCGTTCATCGGTGTTCCCGTTCCGTTTGGGCCTGTGGTATCAATAAAGTATTCCGCTTTTGTGATAGTGAATCCTCCACTACTTATTTTTGCAGTCAAAGTTACAGTTGCCGCACAGTTGGTGGGATTTGGTGTCACCTGAACGTTTGATGTTGTTGGACCTGGTACTACTGCATTTAGAATCGGCAAAACTAAAACTGCCAAAAGAACTGCTGCTATTATTCCTCCTTTAATTTTCTTCATGATATCACTCTCATTAATTA
>JAGLWR010000015.1 GCA_023133315.1 Methanomicrobia archaeon
GACACGAATGGAACTGAGACAAACGGGACCGAAACGAACTCGACTATCGAAGAAAAATTCTATGAGAAGATCGATGGGTTCTATGAACTTATAGAAAGACTGTTTGTCTTGTACAGCGATTCTAACTCAACTTCTGGGGATACAAATGCTACCACGGATACAAATGCTACCACGTACACTTTCGGGGATTACGAATTCTATTTTGGAGAAACTGAAGAGGGATACTGTTTCGGTGACGTCAATGGAACGATGTATTTTATCCAGGACATAAATGGAACACTTCCAAACTCAGCAGATACTCACTTGAGTAATCTTCTTCCCACCTTTGATAAGATACTGAAAGCATTGGAAGACGGAAAAATAGGTAGGGCATTTGGATTAATGAACTCATGTGAAGCAAGAATGAAAGCCACAGAAAAACATTTGTGTAAGGTAGTGGAAAGAAACGCAAGAAAAGAAGAAAAAGAAGTAGAACTGCAGATGAGAAAAGAAGAGAGAGAAGGAAAGAAGGTAGAAGCGAAGGAAAAGGGCAAAGGCAAAGATAAAGAAGACGATAAAGGCAAGGGTAAGGACAATAAAGGCAAGGGTAAGGACAAAGATAAGGACAATAAAGGCAAGGGCAAAGGCAAGCCTAATATCTGGTGATGGAATGAACTCTAACAAAAAATTTCTGGTGATCTGCTATGATGCAGATCTATCAGATCTTTATCAGGAGATACTCCAGACCTACGGATTCTCTTTTATAGATACTGTAGAAACCGTTTCAAAATCGGCACGATTTTTAGAAAATAACGTATATGATACTGTGATCATCGACTGTAAAGATCTAAATGGGGAATTAAGAAATTTGAAAAAAATTGTTAAAGACAGCACAAAACTTCTCTGCGTGGCAAGTTATTTCGATGATCCTGATTTATCGTCCTTAGAAAATGCAGTTTCTATCACAAAACCGTTCAATATAGATAGTTTTTATAAGCAAATTAGTTGTTGATAGAACTTTAAAGAGAAGGTGATGAATATGAATGGAGAAAAAAAGTTATATGTACTGTTGGCAACGATGGCAAAAATAGCAATTATAATAAGTGCCAGCAACATTTGTTACCGCATCATAAGAATATTGAGCTTTGCAAGGTAATTAGAAATTAAAATAATACTGTGTGGGAGTAGAACTAATTAATTTTTGACAAGAAATGAATTTATATATGATTTATGGGTATATAGAAATATAAGCAAGTTTTAAAGCAAAGTAATTTATATAACAAGGATTATATGGTATAACAAAGTTTATAAACGCAGATAACAAAGGATGAAGAATCGAAGTATGATAGATCAAGGAATGAAGAAAGATCATATTTTTTAATGAAAATCATGGCAGGTGATGGTATGAAAACTAAAAAAGTTTTAGTTGAGGAGATGCTAGCCAAGAAAAAGACAGGTATCACTCTCAAAAATGAAATAGGAACTACTAAATACATAATTCATGCCGATATGTCGGCTAGTGGGATGGTAGAGAGGCCCGATGTTGTTGGAGCCATATTTGGCCAGACCGAAGGTCTTTTAGGAGAGGATCTAGACTTAAGAGAGCTTCAAAAAACTGGAAGGATAGGAAGAATAAAAGTAAGTGTAAATGCCCAAAGAGGGAAGACGTCCGGTACCATAACAATTCCATCAAGTCTTGATATGGTAGAGACAGCAATTCTTGGGGCATCTCTCGAAACAATAGACAGAATAGGTCCATGTGAAGCTAAGATCGATCTTTTAAAGATAGAGGATGTCAGAACTACAAAAAGAATTTATGTTGTAGATAGAGCCAAAGAAATTCTCCAGAAGGTAATGGACGAACAGCTTCCAGAAACTGCAGAGATAACCGAAGAAGTCAAAAAAGCGGTGAGAATCCAGCAAATTACAAAGTACGGAAAAGATAACCTTCCCGCCGGTCCCAACGTTAAAGATTCTGATGCTATAATTGTAGTTGAGGGAAGAGCGGATGTTCTTAATCTGTTGAGAAACGGAATTAAAAATGCAATTGCGGTAGAAGGAACCTCAACACCGGAGACGATCATAGAACTGAGTAGGCAAAAAACTGTTACAGTCTGTGTGGATGGTGATCGGGGAGGAGAACTTATCCTTCGAGAGTTAATAGAAGTTGCGGATATAGACTATGTGACAAGAGCTCCGCCAGGAAAAGAAGTAGAAGAGCTTTCGAAGAAAGAGATAATTACGACTCTAAGAAATAAAGCACCTCTGGAACAGGCCATAAATGAGATGGGCGATGCGGCAAGAAGAGAAGAAAAGCGAGAGACGACAGTGAAATATTCTGAGCTTGATGAATTTGATAACTTTATTAAAAAACTACCCGGCACGTTAGACGCATATCTCTTGGATGAAAATAAAAAAGAAATAGCAAAGATCTCTGTTAGAGATCTGATAGATACCGTAAAAAATAGCGAGAATGTTCATACAATAATATTTGATGGTGTTATTACACAAAGACTTGTCAATATAGCATGTGAGAAGAACGTGAAGAAAATTGTAGGTGTTAAGGTAGGAAACATAACCAAAAAACCACTAAACATAGAGATAATGGCATTCAAACAATAATTTTTATTTTAATTTTTTTATTCTTTCCTTCTTATAATCTTTTAAAAGATCGCTCAGCCATTGTTCTTTTTTTTCTGTAGCTTTTATTTTCGCTTTCATTTTCCATTCACTGTACGCATCTTGAAACTCTTTCCTATTAACTACGCCAAAATTTTCAACTATTTTTATATTCATGTTGAGAATAGGTATGGTTTCATTTTCAAAAACCTCTTTCGCATTGTGAGACATTCTTTCAAGATCATCGATTATCAAAGCTTTTATCTGCTTCTTTATTAGCAGTTCAGCAGTACTCCCTCCTCCGCCACTCGGATCTCTTATGTATATGACGTCTCCTCTTTTGATTTTAACTTTAGCATCAAGATTTCTTATCTCTTCTTTAGTAAAGTAATCTAATATTTTCACGGTATGGGCTTCTTCTGATAATTCCAAAGTTCTTATTCCTTTCAAGCCTTTAACGATTTGCTGAAGCTCTAAAATTTTTTCTTCTTTTGATTTTATCTCTTCTTTCAGTGCATGGATAGTTCTCTCTTTTTGTTGAACTATCTCGGATCTTCTGGTTTCTCTGTAGATCTCATTGAATATTTTCTCATTTTTTCTTTTCAACGTCTCATTTTCCCCTTCCAAAAGCTTTATTCTTTCCAAAAGCTCTTTATTATATTTTTTTATTCTTTCAAGAACTTTTTTTTCTTTAGTTTCAACTTTTTTTGGAATATCTTTTTTTACAAGCTTTTTTTCCTCAGGTTCCTTCTTTTTTGTGAGGATATCCAGTGCATTTTTTACTGTGTAACCCCTCAAAACTAATGTTTTAACAGCGCTGCTCAGGTTTTTTGCCCCCAGATCTTTGAGCCTGGAGTCTATATTCTCAAACTTGGTTTTATAATGATCATAAGCTTTGAGTGCAGAAGCAAGTGCATCCCTCTCATGGGCGTTGTTAACGGAGTATTCCCTCGTGATCTCGTTCTTCTCTTTTATGGAGAGAGACGTTGATGGCGCAAACGTTTTGCATTGAAAGGAGCTCGAAACTTTTTCTACTGTCTGGTGTATATTGTGTACATCTGTAGCTATTATGATCGGGGTTCCAGTCTGTGAGATATACTCTACGATGTTATCAACTGAAAAATTCTTAGAACTGGAGATATTCAGTATATCCTTCTTTAAATCCAAGATCGCTATTCCGACCGTCGTACCTGGATCTATACCTACTATAAGATTCTTCACCATTAACTTTTTATTTTCTGTATTTATATCTTTTATGATGTTTTATGCTGTTTTTGTCCAGCCGGAATCACCGGGAAATATAGGAAGTTTGGCAAGGGTTATGAAAAATTTCGATATGGAAAAACTTGTCTTAGTTGATCCCTGCGAGATAACTGAAGAAACGTACAAACTTGCCGTGCATGCAAAAGACGTCATAGAGTCAGCGATAATAGTTAATACCTTTGAGGAAGCTCTAGATTTACTAGATTTCTCAGTAGGTACTACGAGCGTTTACGGTGGAAAACACAGTGTATATAGAATAAGTATTACTCCCGAAGAAATGGCAAAGAACGTAAGCAAAAAAGGAAATATAGGAATTGTAATAGGTAGGGAGAGCAGTGGGCTCACAAACGAAGAGCTTCTCTGCTGTGATGTTCTTGTTACAATCCCCGCTTCTGAGAAGTATCCCGTCCTGAACGCCGCTTTAGCGGCGGGGATAATTTTTTACGAAATATATAAACCTAAAAGAAAATCTACAGGTAAACTGAGTAAACTGGAAAAAGACCTTCTAATAGAAGATTTCAATAAGATAGTGGACATCGTTGAGAAAAGAGATTACAAAAACAGAATTGCCAAACTTATATTCAACAGGATAATTGGCAGAAGCTTTATAACATCCAGAGAAAGTCATACGTTAAAAGGTATCTTTAGAAATATTTTGAAGAGGTTAGATTGAAAAATACTCTGAAATTTCTCCTTTTAGATTCTTGTAGGTCACATCTGCAAAATATTTCGCATTAGAATTCCGATATCTTTTTACTTCTGCAGACTCTTCTTCGTATATTTCGGTAAAATCGAGATCAACACCCCTCATTATAGAATAAGCAAGAGTCCATGCCCGTGGAACAGTCTCAAGATTATATCCTCCTCCACCCAATGCAATCCATCTCTTCGAGATTTCTTTCATTTCTCTGATTACATCTCCATACCCCTTGAGGGTGAGGCAGAGATTCGATAAGGGATCGAGATAATGGGTGTCTACCCCGAGCTGCGTGACAATGATCTCCGGATCGAAATCGTCCGTAATTGGAAGAACTATCTTTTTGAACATCTTGAGGTAGATATCATCCGTCGTGAAAGGAGCTAAAGGAACATTTATTGTAGTTCCCCTCCCTTCTTTTATACCTATCTCATTTGTATCCCCAGTTCCCGGAAACAGAAACTTTCCAGCCTCATGCATTGAGATAAATAAAACCTGTGGATCGGTGTAAAAAGCCTCCTGGACCCCATCTCCATGGTGAACATCTATATCTATATACGCAACTCTTCTATATTTTTCAAGAAGTTTCTTTATTAAAATAACACAGTCATTGAAAACGCAAAACCCAGAAGCTTTATCTCTTTTTGCGTGGTGTAGGCCCCCGGATATATTAAAAGCTCGAGAATACTTACCACACTGCACAGAGGCACCAACATAGTATAGCGAAGACTCAAAAATATTCTCAAAGAATGGATTATCGAGCGTTCCAAATCCATACATCTCTAAATTTTTTCCTGTTTTTACAGCATCAACATACTCCTTCGAGTGCGCCAAATAGAGATCCTCCACAGAGACAGGCTTTCCTTCAACATAAAAATCCAGAATGTTATGTCTTTTGATCATTTCATACGTTTTTTTAAGCCTTGCAGGTCTTAATGGATGACCCTCTCCAAGATCGTATTTCATGAAATTTTCTGTGTATAAGAAAGCAGTTTTCATGGTATCACCTTTAAAAGGTCGTCTATATCGTCCTGATCTTTTATTTTAAGATCTATTCCTTTTTCGATGCATTTTTTTTCAAGCTCTTCAATGAATACTCCTTTACCTTTTACTTTTTTAGGTTCTCCATTTACAGTGATATGAGTCATGGAAACGCCGCACGTGGGTGAGCCCTCTATCCCCACAAAACCAAGAATCTGATAATTATTTTCAGAATATATCTTATAAGTCTCAATTAAAGAATCTATGATTTCTTTGCAGTAATTTCTGTACTCTGGAGTGTCGTAAAACTCTTTATTCATGGGAGGTCTATCTACTCCGTATAAAAGCTCAGGACACGGCGCCTGGATGATTCCAACATCGTTGTGAAGTATCTTTTCAACGATGCCTTCGTAATAGGCTTTATGCTTTGATGAAGTCGCTGCTTTTGAGTTCGCATTTATCAAACAATGGGAAACAAACATGACCTTTCTGCTTCTTTTCATTTCTACACCTAATATATCGTTACCTTATCGATACCATCGAGTTCAAGGATCGCTGACAGTAATTCTCCCGGTATTTTTTTCTCTGTGATTATTGTCAGTTTAGGATCCGGGTATAAATACGGATCCTCTGCCAGTACCTGCCGTATACTTATCCCTTCTCTTGAGATTATAGAAGAGACTTCGGCCACAATCCCAGGTTTTCGCGCTGATGCATAGATCTCTACTATCCCGAATCTCATTTTCTTCGCCAGCTCGTTATAAAAGCTGACAGAATTTAGATTCTTAAATATTTCAGAGAGCTCTTCATGTTTTAGGATTATTTTCACAGTATCTTTTACGACTCGTCTATCAACACTGAGAACTTTTGCTATGCTCGTATACGGTATTTCTATGTCGTTGCAGTATATTTTTTCGTCCTCTTTAACTTTTAATCCGTATTTAAGCAGAAGAGATGCTATCTCTTTTCTCATAGGATAACTATCAAAGTAGTGTCCTATTTCATTCCACATACTCCTTATCTCTCGTTCTCTCTTTTATGGTTTTCTCTATGGGTGTTTAACTTGTGCATAGAATAGCTGTCAAAAATTTTTAGCGAATCTCGACCTCTATCTCTATAGTTTCTAAAATAAAGTTTCCTTTTGCTTTTATCTTTATGATATATAAACCAGAAGGAACTGACTCTGGTATATCCAAAGATATCGTATACGTCTGAATAGACCTTTTAAGTATGTCGGCAGCTTTTGGTGAGATCTCAATTCTCGCCCATGGTAAGTTAAGAACTTCCAATTTTACGTTGTGAGCTTTCAGTATACCTTTGTTATAAACGTCTACAAGTATCTCGTTCTCTCCTTTCTCCAGAGTTAATCTTCCTACTTTCATTCCATTTTCTACTGCAAAAGTTCCTTCAGACCCTATATTTATGATATCAACGCCCCATAGATTTTGTATGATGGGTGGTATTTGAGAAACAGCTGGAACTCTCTGCTCGCTTCCGAGGGTTGTAGTAGGCTCGGGATGTGTGTATTTTCTTACTATAAAGTCATCGACCCACCCTCTTACCTGCGCTGGAGCAAAACCTACTCTTCCTGCATCTAAATGAGTATTATCTGTAGCTATGATATCTGGGGTCTGATCAGCTTCTTTGTTCCACCAGAATCTATGAGTGTTCTCGTAGATAGCATATCGTACCGTATGGATATTGTTGAATTCCCAGTAATAATCACTTGGTTCTGAGTAAATTCCGTTACTTCTCTCCCCATTTATCCAGCTGTCTATTGTTATTCCTGGAGAATCGTAATTTCCATGCGAAAAATCAAGATAATAATGAGTGGAACTCGTTCCAGGGTTTTGAAGCCTTCCAACAAGAGCCATAGTTGCATTTGTTGGATAATTTAAGTCGGCCCAAAAGTCTACTCTGATCAAGAAATTATCAATAGTGAAATTTTTGGGATACATGTCTGCCTGAATATTATCTCCAGTGTCAAAGGTCATCCTTTCGTTTACTGCATCATACTGGGGTGTATCAAAACCCGACGCAGGTGTTCCATGAATATCCACCCATTTTACCATATCATAATTATCAGATGTGTTCGTTGAGAAATCATCAAAAAACTCAAAGGTATTCGTTCCATTGCTCGCAGAGCTTGCGGAAGGATTGCCGTAATACATATAAATTGTTGTTCCACCTATCGGGATTGAAGGAATCTTTATCCAGATTATGGAATCTCCAGATACGTTCCATTTTTCAATCCAATAATTCAGTACGTTGTTATTCGAATCTATAAATCTGATATCTTCTCCGTTAGTTTTAGCTTTTGAATAATCAAAACTCAAGTCAAGTGTGATCTTCACCTGATAATCTGTTAAAGGCCCTCCTGTATTGTCTATTGTTACAGATAATCTGTACTGCCAGTCATAGTTCCACCACGAATCAGCTTTTGTTTGCGGAGTGTTCACTACGGATAAGAAGACTAAAATGACAACTACCACTGATACACTTTTTACTCTCATATTCATTATTTTTTATATATCATAGAAGATTTTAAAAATCTTTCTATTGTTTTGCTTTGATGTAGAGTACGGAAAACCTTTATAAACTCTTCTTAGATTAATAGTGGAAGGCGATACAATGAAAAAGATGGCTTTAATTATACTGATATTCCTCATACTCCCTTTTGTTACCTCTGAGAATAATGATTTTAAGGTTTATTTATTCTGGTCCGATGGATGTCCTCACTGCGAAGCTGAAAAAGAGTACCTGGATGAGATAAAGGACAACTATCCCGGAATGGAGATTATAATGTACAATGCGACAGAGAGTACGAAGACGTACAATCTCCTTAAAGAGTTTTGTGATGCGTACAATGTAACGTTTATTACCCCAATAATTTTCATTGGAAATGATTGCGTACCTGGATATGTCAGCAAAGAAACTACGGGCTTGGAGATAAAGGAAAAACTGGATTACTGTCTTGAACATGGATGCATAGATCCCATGGAAAAGGTGAAAGGTATGGGAGAGATGACAAAAGAAAAAGCTGTCGAGATATCAAAAAATGATCCGTTGGTCCAGGATCTTTTGAAAGAGTTTCCAAACGCAAGTTCTGAAGTAGATATAGGAGAAGAAATCTATACCGTAAAATGGGTTGCAAAAAGCAGGACTATTTATGTGGATATAGACCTGGAAGGAAATATTTTGGACAGCAGAGAAGAAAAAACAGAACTTATATCTATTCCTTTCATTGGAGAAATAGACCCTTCTGAGATAAGCTTACCTATTCTCACTATCGTAATCGGTGGTCTCGACGGATTCAATCCGTGTGCTATCTGGGTACTGTGCTTTCTACTCACTCTTTTGATATACGTGCGAGACAGGAAAAGAATGTTGGTAGTTGGTGTGATCTTTGTTTCTACTTCAGCATTTGTGTATTTCCTCTTCATGACAGCGTGGCTGAATTTCTTTCTGTTAATAGGATACGTTGATATTGTGAGAATTATAATTGCGATAGTAGCAGTGACGGCAGGAATCGTCAATATGAAAGATTTTTTCTTTTTTAAGAGGGGAATTTCTCTCACGATACCTGAATCCAAAAAACCGGGGCTTATTAAAAGAATGAGAAATCTTATCAAGGAAGAAAGTATGGTTCCTTTGATTATAGGGACGATCACATTAGCATTCTTCGCCAATCTCATCGAACTCCTCTGTTCTGCAGGATTTCCTGCCATATACACACGAATACTCACGCTCAATGCTCTGCCTTCGATTCAATACTATCTCTACCTCGTTGCATACAATATTATTTACGTAATACCTCTATTTATAATTGTAATGGTATTTGTCATCACCATGGGAAGAAGAAAGCTCAGCGAAAGACAGGGAAGAATTCTGAAGCTCATAAGCGGAGCGTTGATGCTGATCCTTGGGCTGCTCTTATTACTGAAACCTGAGATTCTTATCGTCGGATAAAAAATCTTTTATTTCTTTCTGTTATAGGAAAAGTATGATAGTATGTTTTGATCTCGAAGGTCCTATATCTCCACAGGACAATGCCTACGAACTGATGAAACTTATCCCAAACGGTGACGAGATTTTTTCAAAGATATCGAGATACGACGATATCCTGGTATTGAAAAAGAAAGACTACGAAGCTGGGTACACATTGGCACTGATACTCCCGTTTTTAATCTCCCACAAAATAAATGAAGACGACATAGAAAGGGTTTCAGAAAAAGCTAAAATCAACGAAGGAGCAAAAGAACTTGTATCCAGACTTAAAAAAAGGCATAAATTTTATATAATCTCCACAAGCTACGAGCAGCATGCTTATTCTATAGGAAAAAGGATAGGAGTGCCAAAAGAAAACATATACTGCACTGCGTTTCCGATAAACGACTATCTGTATTATGATATAGATCTTCAAAAAACAGAAAAACAGATAATAGACCTTAACAACAATGGGATAGAAGAGTTTTTCAATGAATTCTACGAAACCCTCGATGATACAATGAAAAAGATAATAGAAAATACAAAAGTCATTGGAGGAAAGCACAAAACGGAAGCAATTTACAAGGTTTTAGAAAGAGAAAAGGAAGATATAAAGAATGTGGTAGCCGTTGGAGACAGCATAACAGATTTTAAAATGTTAAAAGATGTAAAGGAAGGGGGAGGGATAAGTATCGTTTTTAATGGTAATGAGTATGCGATACCGTACGCAGAGTTTGCATTTGCAGGAACTACCCTGTTGCCGTTAGCTTCTTTCATCGAATCTCACAATAAGAAAGAATTTATAGAAAAATGGGGAGGGAAAGGATATTTCCATTATGTGGGTGAGGATATAGAAAAAATTATCTCGATTCACAAAAAATTCAGGAACATAATGAGAGGAAAAGCCGGGGAGCTGGGATAATGTTCGATGTTATAGGTTTTGGAGCTTTGAACGTTGATAAGATGTTTTTAGTCGACAAAATTCCACGAGCAGACCAGGGATGTCACGTGAAAAGAGAAGAAATAATGGCAGGAGGCTCTGCAGCCAATACTGTGTATGATCTGAGTATGATGGGTTTTAAAACGGGACACATAGGAAAAATAGGAGATGATCCGGAAGGGAAGTTTTTGCTCGAAAAATTTGGGGATGTGGACACGAAAGGAATTAGAAGAGTAAAAGGAGAGACAGGAGTCGCCTACGTTCTCGTTACTCCTCACGGAGAGAGAGCAATAGTAGTGAATCCTGGAGTAAATGATTATATACTTTTTAAAGAAATAGACCTTGATTATTTAAAATGCAAATACCTTCACTTCACATCATTCGCCTGTTCTCGATCTTTTTTATCTTTTGAAACTCAGAAAAATCTCGTGAAAAAGGTAAAATGCAAAATAACATTTGATCCTGGAGATATGTACAGTGGCATGGGATTAGAAGCGTTAAAGGGGATACTGGAGAAATCTTATGCTGTTTTTCCTACGAAAGAGGAAATAGAACTCATGACAAACCACACCTACAAAAAAGCTGCTGAAAAATTATTGAATATCGGATGCAGTGTGGTAGTTGTCACTCTGGGCAGAGAAGGATGTTATCTAAAAACTGATAAAGAGGAGTTTAAAATCAAAGCTCAAAACGTCTCTGTAAAAGATACCACAGGAGCGGGAGATGCGTTCAACGCAGGTTTTTTGTCAGGACTTTTAAAAGATAAATCGCTGAAAGAATGCTGTGAGCTTGGAAACCGTATAGCTTCGTTAGTCATTCAGGATTACGGTGCGAGAATTCAGAATATCTCTATGATGTAGTCCTTTCCAGCCACTATATCTACTTTTCTTCCTTCTGCCCTGTACTCTTTTTCTATCCGTGAAATGTGTTCCTTTGAAAGCCTGTACTCTGTCACCGTTTCTCCAGATTCTATCCTTTTTGCAATCTCAGGGTCTTGAATTATTTTTACGACCTCTTTTGTTCTATCTCCAAAAAGTGGACCTATAACTTTATAGTTAGGAACCACCTTGAGGATTTTTTCTTCTATCTCTGGTTTTCCTTTTTTAAACTCTAAATTTTCTACATTCATTGCTCTCATTATGTCTATTTTTATCGGCCCGAGGTCTTTTGAGGAGAAGATAATGACATCTTTTATTCCTGCATTTAAAGCCATTCCCCTGTCGCTTTTCCATTTTCTTAGGGAAGCAATTATAGAAACACAAGTTTCGCCTAAATTACTCTCTTTTATCCCGAGTTTTTCTGGCCATGGAGAAACATGGATTGACTCATGCTCTTCAAATTTTCTGAATATATTTTGATAGATCTCTTCGGTAATGTGGGGAATATAGATAGCAAAAAGCTTTAAATACGTCAAAAGAGCTTTGTAGACGGTATATCTAGAAGATCTATCTTTTTTCTCGTAAAGCCTGTATTTGACAATCTCTAAATAGTTGTCACAGAAATCATGCCAGAAAGAACTTTCTATAAGTGCCCTCGCTTTACTGTACTCGTATTCATCTAAGTATTCCGTTACTTTTTCTATAATAGAGTCTATTTTATTGAGAATCCATCTGTCTATCTCTTTTAAATCAGAAGATTCTATTTTCTCATCCAGATGAGAAGAGATTAATCTTGAAGCATTCCATAACTTAATACAGAGCCTGTGTCCGGCCACGACATCCTTATCACTGTAAGGAAGATCTTCACCTAACTTTACAGACGATGACCACCATCTCACAGCATCTGCGGAGTATTTTTTTACAACGTCCAGAGGAAGAATAACGTTTCCTTTAGATTTATGCATCGCTTTTCCTTCTTCATCGAGACCGAAACCTGAAAGCATTATATCCTGCCAGGGAACACTTTTATTATGGAAATAACTTTTTACAACCGTATAAAATAGCCACGTCCTTATTATATCATGAGCCTGGGGTCTCAATGAATTCGGATATATTTTTTCCATTAAGGAGTCTTCAGACTCCCATCTTGCAATTATCTGTGGAGTTAAGGAAGAGGTAAACCACGTATCCATAACGTCTTTCTCTGGTATGAACTCGTTAGACCCACACGCACACGGTTTTTTTGGGTTATCTTTGAGAGGATCTACAGGAAGATCTTCTTTCTCAGGTAATACAACGTCTCTACATTTTTTGCAGTACCAAAGAGGGAAAGGTACACCATAATATCGTTGTCGTGAGATGCACCAGTCCCACCTCAAGTTTTCCACCCATGAGATATATCTTTTTTTCATAAATGCTGGATACCAGTTCATTTTATCCGCTTGGTTTATCCAGATGCCCTTCAGATCGAGGACTTTGACGAACCACTGATCTTCAACTAAATATTCTACAGAAGTACCGCATCGTTCATGGGCATTTACTGCATGGCGAAGCTTTTCTTTTTTAGTTACCAGTTTCTTAGATTCTAATTCATCTAATATGGCCTTTCTGGCCTCTTCTAATCCCATGTCTCTGAATTTTCCTGCTTTTTCATTCAGAGTTCCATCTTTATTTATAGATATAATGAGGTCTAAATCGTAATCTTTCCACCATTCTATATCCGTTCTGTCACCGAAGGTGCATATCATAACTATACCTGTTCCAAACTCTCTATCCACTCTGTGATCTGATATTATCTTAACTCTATTTCCAAAGATTGGGACTACGGCATATTTACCGATTAAATATTTGTATCTCTCATCGAAGGGATGTACTACAACACTGACGCAGGAAGCAAGAAGCTCCGGTCTCGTAGTTGCTATATGGAGGTCCTTTCCATCTTCTGTTTTGAAAAGGATTGTATTTAAGAAAGTATCTTCTTCTTTATCTTCTAATTCAGCCTGTGCTATAGCTGTTCTACAGTGAGGACACCATATAACAGGCTCTTTTTTCCTTTCCAGTTTTCCCATTTTGTATAACTCTATAAAAGATATCTGGGCCAATCTCTGGCAGTGTTTGTTTATAGTGGAATAAGATAAGCTCCAGTCTACAGAGATCCCCAGTCTTGTCCAGATATTCCTGTATTTTTTAGCACCTAACTCTGTTTCCTTTAAACAGAGTTTTACATATTTTTCTCTTCCTATCTCCTCTATGTCTACTTTATATTTTTGTTCTACTAACCTGTCAGTCGGCAAGCCATTATCATCAAAACCCATAGGAT
>JAGLWR010000150.1 GCA_023133315.1 Methanomicrobia archaeon
ATTTTAACCCCGCCGGAACTTATAAAATCTGATCCGAAGGATTATCCGAAAAATATAGAAATAGGCAGGGATGGATTGATCGTCGAAAAAGGAGTTTTTTCGGGATTGCTGTTACCACAAGTGCCTGTAGAATGGAACTGGGATAAAGAAGAGTTCCTTGCAAATATATGTATGAAGTCAGGACTTCCCATAGACTCGTGGCTCGATGCAGACACAAAAATTTACACATTCCAGGGGCAGATATTTTGTGAAGAATCGGGAGAGGTAAAAGAAAAAAAGTTTTAAGGCTTTAACTTTTGCTCGAGAACGTAGATAAGCATTTTTCTATTGGCTTCTATATTATTTATATTTTTCTCAAAAATTTCTATTCTTTCCTTTGCTTCCAGATACGTGGATATTATACCGAGGTTATTTTTCAAATCCTTCAAAAATGCTCTTAATTTGGACAATGCGACAACATCTTCGCTCTTAGAATAATATTTTATACTCTCCAGTGTTTTCTTTATGTTGCGAATTACACCTGAAACATCTTCTTTGACATAATATTCTACGTCTCCCACTAAAAAATATCGCAATACGTCTCTGTCGATTTCATGTAACTCCTGGTTGGTTTTTAATTTCGTTAAAATTTCTATTGCGTCATTTTTAAGTTTATGCTGCACCTTTTCTTTTATTTGAGTATCGAAATCGTCTAAAGAAGATCTTATTTTATTCAACTCATTTAAATTGGAGTTATTTATACTGTTAACAGTCTCTTTTTGTACAAGATACATTGCGGCATTTACGAGCTTCTCAGGGAGTATATCTACTTTCGATTTACAGTTTTTACAATAGAATATCTTATTTTCAATGTCATAACCTAACTCCAGATTTCCACATTTACATCTCATTATTGCACCGTTATCTTCAAATCACACGTATCATAAGCAGTATAGTGCGGGCATAAACTCTTTATACATTTTTTGCCGTCCCCTCTGCAGGGAAGTTTGTCGATGTGAATACGGAGGAGGGGCTCGATTAAGGCGATCCCTCTGATCTCTTTCATATCATTACTGGATCTTTGAAGTTCATTTTCGTCTGCCACTCTTAACTCAACAAAATAATCTACGTTCGGATTCTGATAACTCACTTCAACGATCATTTTCTCTACTCTCGATATTCCTTTAACTTTCTCAAGCTCCGAAAAGACATCATTCACAAGATCTGGAAGAATTTCTATCCTGCATTGATATAATATCATAATCTTTATTCGTGGCAAAGATTTAAATCTTTTTCCATTTATAACCTCATTCTTTTTACTTCTATATACGTAATATCATTTTCCATATCGACAAAGGCTAAAATCATCTTTTTATTCACAGTATGAGCCATTCTTACGGTTCTAATGATTTCATAACCTTTGAAACTCTCCTTTTCATCTATCACATGGACAAGATAATCAGCATGCTCCTCTACACTTCCTCTATAAGCCCTGAAATGCGCACCATATTTAAATCCCGTTTTTACTATGAGTCCTCTTTCTCTCAGGTCTCTGTAAACTAAAAACTTTATATCGAACTCTCTCTCGTCTCTCGCTGCGTTTAGTATGTCCATACCCTCTTCCAGCTCCAGGTTTCCCTTTTCCACTAAGTAAGCAGCCTCAACTAATCCAAGATAGAGCTTATTTTCTTCTAAACTCCCGTAAGACTTATTTTTTAATTTACTGATACTTTTTTTGTCCTCTATCAAAACTTTATTCCCTAATAATTTTCCAGTAATCACGTTCTTACCTTCTAAAAAATGGTGGGGACGGCGGGATTTGAACCCGAGTCCATGGGTTTCTCCGCTCCAGAAAATCTTCATCCGTTATGTCAGCAAACCCATAGTAAGTCTCTCTCAAGAAAGACTTTCTCTATCTCTGGAGCCCATGATGATAGCCAGGCTACACCACGTCCCCGCGGTTTACACTATTTTCGATTTTCTATATAAAAGTTTTTCTATCCCTCTCTCTTTGAAAATCCGTATCTTCCGATGACCTCTCCAAGTGACCAGTACTCTCCTTTAACATAACAGATAGGTTCTGCTCTTTTGTAATTTATTTTTCCGTTTTCAATCAGATCTTCATCTATATTCACGGACACTATCTTTCCAATGAAAAGATCATGGGTGCCCAATGGAACTATTTTCTCGAGTTTGCATTCTATATTCACAGGACATTCTTTTATCATCGGCGAACTCACTTTTCGTGCCCCGATCTTTGTAAATTTTGTTTTTTCAAATTTATCAACGTTTCTCCCAGAGACCATCCCGCAAAAATCTACTTCTTTAAGTATTTCTCTCTTGGGAATGTTTACCACGAATTCCTTGAATTTCTCTATAAGGTCATGGGAAAATCTTTCTGATCTCAGAGCAAAGCATACCATCGGAGGATCGTAGCATGCGGTCCCTATCCACGCTATCGTTATTATATTCTCATCGCACGTCACCAGGCATACAGGTGTCGGGTAGAGAGCCGGATACGGTTCTTTTTCTATCTTCATAGTTAGAGTTATTTCTTTATGTTATAAGGATTTCTATGAAGACATTTAGGTAAGCATAGCGAATTGCTCACACCGTAAAAGAAAGCGACAGAACAGAGACAAACCTTTTATACCTGATTATCTTCTCAACTTCATGCTTGAGGTATCGCCCAGAGACGCCCGGAACGCTCTTTCCATAATACACGGCTTTGTGTCTTTAAGGCGAGGTATGGAAGGAACTCTGGAGTTTTTTCACAGGCACCAATGTGTCCAGTCAGACCCAATAGAAGTGGCAGGAAGAAACGCCGATCTGACACTGCAGAGCAGGGTTTCGGATTACAAACAGGAATACCTGTATGATCTACTGTATAAGAAGCGGGAATTATTTGAATACTACTGCAAAATGCTCTCCATATTACCCATGGAGGCATATCCGATTTTCAGGCATAAGATGAAGGATTTCGAAAAGAAAGTTGCCCCATTTTTTGAGAAACACAGAAAAGAGGTAGAATATGTTCTGAAGGCTCTTGAAGACGGTCCAGTGAACCCTCGAAAGATCATCGATATGGGCAAATTGGAATGGGGCTGGGGTGTCGTTTTGCAAATATTTCAAACATCTTACTAACGAGGCTGTGGGTGGCCGGGAAAGTAATGGTGCACCATCGTGAAGGTGCAATGAAATACTATGCTCTCCCGGAAGATGTTCTTCCTGAAAATGTTCTATCTATACAAC
>JAGLWR010000151.1 GCA_023133315.1 Methanomicrobia archaeon
AATTGAAAAAGAGACTGAATTGAGTGTTAAGACAGAAAATTTAAAGAGAAAGGTTTTTGCAGAAATGTTCACAGCCACATGGTGCACTTACTGTTATCACGTAGAAGATGCCATAGAAGAAATGATAGATGAATACGAAGGCGATGTATTTTGCATACAGTATCATCCCGGCGACTCGATGCAAAAGCCAATTTCGGAGATGAGACTTAGTTATTATACTTTTGTTGGGTACCCGACTATATATTTCAACGGCGAACATGAAACTGTGGGAGGATATGCGGGTGTTGCAGACAAATACAGAAAAATTATAGAGGAAGAACTTCAGAAAGAAGACAAGTTCATAATAGATTTAAGTTATAAAGGCAGTGAACTGACAATAAAGATAACACCTTTATACCCCTCTCTTGAAGAGTATGATCTTTATATAATAACATATAAGGATATTGAATACAAGACAAAGATTTATCCAAACGTTGCTCAGGATTATGTCAAAAAAAAGATTGTCTTGGATGAGGAAAAAATTGTTAAAATAAATATAGATATAGAAAAAGGAGTAGTTGTATTTATCCAAAATAGAAGTATCGTAGATTTTGAGAATCTGGAGTTGGTATGATGGTGGCAAAAAGAGTCCAGAACGTAGTGCCTTCAAAGATCAGAGAGCTTTTTGAGAAAGCTTCCAAGATGGAAGATGTAATTTGTCTGGGAATAGGCGAACCTGATTTTGATACCCCCAAATTTATAAAAGATGCTGCTATACGAGCTTTAAAAATAGGTAAGACAAAATATACACCCAATTCTGGGATTCCCAAGCTCAGAGAAGCTGTTGCTGAAAAATATAAGAAAGAATATGGAATAGATGTGGACACAGACGAAATTCTAATGACTGCAGGTGCTTACGAAGCTGTTTATTTAACATTTCAAGCTTTAATAAATGAGGGTGACGAGGTCATTGTCCCTGATCCAGCATTTCCATGTTACCCAAACGATGCAACAATGACAGGGGCAAAATCTGTGAGAATAGCGTTAAAAGAAGAGAACGAGTTCAGACTTATCCCCGAAGATGTAAACGAAAAAATAACTAAAAAAACAAAGATGCTTATAACTTGTTACCCGAACAATCCCACTGGGGGAGTTTTGAAGAAAGAAGATTATAAAGGTATCTCAGAAATCTGTGAAGATAATAATATCTTTCTTTTAAGCGATGACATCTACGAAAAAATAGTCTACGATTACAAGCCTCAATGTTTTAAAAAGTATTATGATAAAACAATTATTACAAACTCATTTTCAAAAACGTACGCCATGACAGGCTGGAGAATCGGATTCGCAATTGCAGAAAAGGAGCATATAACACCCATGTTGCGGGTACACCAGTATGCAGTAGCATGTTTGAACGCTCCCGCACAGGAAGCAGCGTATGAAGCGCTCCGATCGGATCAAAGCTGTGTGGCGAGTATGGTAAAGGAGTACAGGAAAAGAAGAGACTATACTGTTAAAAAACTGAACGATATCGGATTAAAAACGATACTTCCAAAGGGAACGTTTTACTGTTATCCCAATATACAATTCACAGGAATGAGTTCTTCCCGGTTCTCGGAGTACGTACTCAAAAAATGCAGAGTCGTCGTCATACCTGGAAATGCTTTTGGAGAGAATGGAGAAGGATTCGTGAGAATATCATTTGCCACTGAGATCGAAAAGATAAAAGAAGCCTTGGATAGGATTGAAAATGTCATCTAGGAAACTCTTGGAAATATACGAAGAAGCAGTCCCCCATATAGTTTATTTAGAGAAAATAAAGAAGATAGTTTTAAGTTTAGAAGGAAAATCTGAAGAGGAGATAGTAACCTCGTTGAAAGAGTATGGAAAAAAAGCAAATCCAACGTTGAGAACTGATATAAAAATACTTCTGAGATACATAGAAAAACAATAACCTTTTTATTTTCTTTTTACAAAAGGAATCGGAGGAGAAGATCATGGGCGATAAAAAACCAGAAAGAGTAGGAGCATTAAGAGAAGGCAGATATATGATCATAGGCAATGAACCGTGCAAAATTGAAAAAATACAGACCTCGGCGCCGGGAAAACACGGAAGTGCAAAATCAAGGATAGATGCAAGAGGTATCTTCGACAACAGGAAGAGAAGTATCATAAAGCCTGTAGATGCAAAGATAGACGTCCCAATTATAGACAAAAATATCGGGATGATCACAGCGATAATAGGAGAGAATATTCAGTTAATGGACATGGAAACGTACGAAACGTTTGAAATTCCAGTACCTGATCCAAGTGAGGTAGAAGGAGAGATCAAAGAGGGAGTAAACGTTGAATACTGGGAAACGCTGGGAAGAATAAAGATAATGAGGGTTAAAACGTGATGTTTTTGCACACATCTAAAATCTTTTTTCCTTTGGACAACTCAGATTTTGAAGGATCTGAGTTTGTTTTGTTGGGTATTCCTCTTGATTCTACATCCTCATTTCTTCCCGGACAGCGGTTTGCGCCATCATCGATACGAAGAGCATGTTTTGATCTTGAACCGTTTGATATAGAGGCGGGGAACGATCTGAAAAAGATAAAGCTGCACGATGCGGGGGATCTACATATAGTTCCGGGGAACATGGAAAAAAACATGGAAAGAATAGAAGAGACGATAGCAGAGTTTTCAGGAAAAAAAATAGTCATTCTCGGAGGAGAACACTCCATAACATATCCGATAGTAAAAACAATAACACCCGAAGCTGTTGTCTCCCTCGATGCTCATCTCGACTTACGGGATGCTTACTTGGGTGAGAAATTATCCCATGCCTGTGTAATGAGGAGAATTTACGAACTTGGTATAGAAGAACATATCCTGGGAGTGCGGGAAGCCAGTAAAGAGGAGTACGAGTTCCTTAAAAATTCAAATATAAAAAATAATGTCCCGAAAGGAAAAAAGATATACCTGACAATCGACATGGATGTCTTTGATCTTGAGAATGTCGGAAATTATGTCCCCGGAGGGATGAGTTTTGGTGAAGGTATTAAGGTTATTAAAGAGGTAGTACAAAAAAATGAAATTCTTGGCTTCGACATATGCGAAGTGTGCTCGAGAAAGGAAGACAGGACCTCAATAACTGCCGCCAAACTGCTTTATAAAATATTGGGGTATATGGGGAAATATAAAGAATGAGTTCGGATATGAAGGAGTTGTGCG
>JAGLWR010000152.1 GCA_023133315.1 Methanomicrobia archaeon
GCACGGTGAGCGATAACTACGCTGAGGACGATGGCGGCGGCATCCGCAACTCCGGTACCCTCACCATGACGAACTGCACGGTGAGCGGGAACACTTGCTATGGAGATGACGGCGGCGGCATCCACAACGATGAAGGCACCCTCACCATGACAAACTGCACGGTGAGCGATAACTACGCTGATGACGATGGCGGCGGCATCGATAACGACGGCGAGGACGGCGACCTCGAAATGACGAACTGCACGATAACTGGCAATGATGCAGGTAATGATGGTGGTGGGATCGATTCTGGCGATGACGATAACATCAAGAACTCGATCATCGCCAACAACACTTGTGGAGACGATGGACCAGATTTTAGGGGGGGTATGGACTCCTACGGGTACAATCTCATAGGAGATACTGAGGACTGTACAGGATATATCGGTACAGATATCACCGACGTGGATCCAAATCTCGGACCCCTTGCAAACAACGGCGGACTCACGCAGACTCACGCGCTGCTTTCCGGCAGCCCGGCGATCAATGCGGCATCCTGCACTGATATCGATGGTGATCCTGTCACTACCGACCAGCGCGGTGTATCAAGACCGCAGGGATCACGATGTGACATTGGAGCTTACGAGTACCCTCAAGCACCTCTTGTAAACCCAATACCGGCCTTCATGATAATAGCGAACTACCATCTGAGACAGGCGAACACATGTCTGGGATGCATAACGGAGAACTTACCGGAAGACGTACCTGAAGACGTGCAAGAACTGTTGGATGAGATGCAGGAACACATAAACAACGCTAACACAACTGGTAACCCTATTTACGCAAATAACGAACTTCTGAAAGCTAAGAAGTGTTGCGAAGACATTCAGGAAATATTGGGCATAACGTGCCCACTTTAATTCTTTATTTTTCTTTTGTTTATAACATCAATGTCTTTTCAAAAACTACCACATACTTAGCCCATTTCTCATATTTAAATCCTTTTTTAGTGAGGATTGAGATCAAATTCTCGTCTCTTGGGATAAGCGCCCATATTTTTTTATGATTGCTTTTAAACGCCAGATATTTCAGTCCATCTATAATTTTCTCTCCTTCAAAATAAGTAATTTCAAAGAGGTTTTCTCCCCAGAAAGAATCTTCTTCCCAGTTCACCCTTTCAACTACAGCGTATCCGTCTTCGGAAACGTACGATTCTTTTATCAAATCAGGAGCTATTTTGTAAAATGTGAATGACTGCGGTAATAAAAAGTTATTTCTTTCCAGCATCTTAGAATTTTTCAATCTGTTCCAGACATTTCCTTTTTTTATTTTACAGTATTTTTCCTCACCGATCCTGGAGTACATTAGTGTATAGTGTCCTTTTATGTTAAACCCCATCTTCTGAATATGGTGAAAAGCCGCCGTATTGCCTTCTGTCGTGAACAGTCGTGCTTTCTTTGTTCTCGCTTCTTCGATACATTTTTCAGTGAGAAGCGTTCCCATACCTTTTCTTCTATGATCTTTATCGACCCTTATACCTCCAAGCCATGCTTCTCCATCCAAAGAATATTTAAGCCTGACAATACCGATCATTCTGTCTTCAACAGCGATAAAAATCGTATCATTCTCGAGCCAGTGATCTATCACATCGAGAACATAATCTTCAGGATCGTTCTTTCTCAAAAATTCTTTTATTTCCAAAGAATCTTTTTTCGTGGCACGGACAATTCTCATGGATCATGTAACCATAAAGAGATTAAAAATGTTAGCTTTTTGTTAAATGTCTATCTTACTTTCGTTATTAGTCTATATTATATCCTTTTAAACAAATAAATACTACTGCTCATCAACAATATGTAATTTATATAGTCAAGATTACCGAAAAGTTTATATAGTTGCTCACAGATATTGCTCATCAATAGCATTTAAATAAAATAGAAAGACGGTGAGATTATGAGAAAAAGTAGAGTAATTAAAAAGAGTGTTTTGATTATAGTAAGTTTCGGACTAATTTTTACCTTCGTGAACACGGAAAACTTCAATCAGGCCCAGACCCTGTACGCTTACGTTGCTAATTCGGGATCTAACGATATCTCAGTGATAAATCTCTCCACAAACACGGTGACGGCGACGATCTCACTTCCTCCTGGATCTTTTCCACAGGAGATAGCAGCAACACCGAATGGAAGGAAACTCTACGTGACAAACAGCGGAAACGGCACTGTTTCTGTTATAAACACGACCACAAATTCCATTAAGACCACTATTTTTTTACCTGGAGGAGTAACTCCCTACGGCGTAGCGATAACGCCGGACGGCTCAAAGGTGTTCGTTACCGATGACGTGGCCAATATTATCTTTGTCATTAATGCCTTAACAGATACCGTCATTACATCCGTAGTAATCCCAGTATCTCTCAGTGTCTGGGATATCGCAATATCTCCAGACGGTCTTACAGCATATGTTACTGACAACGGTGCTTCTGGAAATGTTTTTGTCATTGATACATCGACTTATGTTTTGATCGCCATTGTTCCTACAGGTGTGACCAGTGCAGGAATTACGTTCACGCCGGATGGTTCCAAGGTATACGTGGCTGATCCAACTACCGGAAACGCGTTTGCTATTAATACGATGCCTCCATTCCTTCTCGGTCCTGTCATATGGCCAATTCTTCCTCCAGCCGTAGGACCGTGGGACGTTGCGGTGCATCCAAGTGGAACCTTTGCGTATTTTACAGATTCATTTTTCGGTGGAGGAACAAACGTTCTCATTGTGGACACGATTATGGATGTACAAATAGGGGTGATACCAGTAGCAAATGATCCAGAAGAGGTGGTCTTCTCACCAAGCGGCTCAAGAGCTTATGTAACACATTTTGGTCCCGGCAGCGTCTCGGTGATAGATACAACAACAAGTATGGTAATAGCAAATATCCCCGTAGGAATACAACCCGTAGGAATTACCTTAGCATACCCACAAATTCCACCTCCAATGCCAGCGATAAACCCAATCGCAGCCTTCAGACCCGTAGTGATATATCGCTTAAACGAGGTAAATGAAATTCTTTTGGACATAGAAGAACTACTACCAGAAGAAGTACCAGAAGGTATCCAAATATTATTAGATGAAGCACAGGAACACATAAACAACGCGAATACAAC
>JAGLWR010000153.1 GCA_023133315.1 Methanomicrobia archaeon
ATAAAGAATCGTTTTCTTTACTGGATAGTGCGATTGAGCAATTAAATTTATCGGTATCTGCAGGAGAAAAAGCCCTGGAGTACTCAGAGGATACCGGAATGGATTTTCTAACAGAATACACAAATGAATACATAGACAACAAAAAAGAACTTAAAGAGTATGCAGAAAACTTGAAAAATTATGCAATGGTAATGATACTTATAGAAACTGGGAAGAGTTTTGATACCTCCTTTAATGCAACTGTAAGTCTCATGTCTACGGCTGAAAACACGGAGATATATTCAGATGCACTCCAACTTTTTCAAAGAGCGAAAGACAACATCCCCAAAATAAAAGGGTATATCCAAACATTGATCACGTATGGAAACATCGTGGAATTGGATATATACGTAGAATTTATAGGCAAACTTTCCTCACTTATTGATATCCTTGAAAAAATGTGTGATGAAGGCATTGAATGGGCCAAAGCTGGTATCAATAACGATCAGGAAGGAATAGATACTCACGTAGCCGCGTATGGAAACCTTGTTAACGATTTTTCTCAAGCTTTAGATAACATCATCGAAATACGAACTCAAAACCAGGATCTGCAGAGGGAAGTAGGAGAAGATGCTTTTAGGATTCTGACCAATCTCAGAGATCAGTACAAATCAGCGTATGCGGATCACTTGAACAAAGCGATGGAACATAAAAACAAAATGGAAGAGATAGAAAACGCACATCCGGACGAGTTCAAACAAAAAGAATAAAAACGTGCGAAGATATTATAGATAATGCTCTTCAAAAATCTGAATGTTGTAACATCACGTGGTATAAAAAACTGGGATATACTTGTAGAAAACGGAAAAATCAGAGATATGGGAAGATTTTCTGCAAAGGGCACAGACTTCAACGGTAGTATGACAATTCCAAGTGTAATAGATATGCATGTTCACTGCAGGGATTTTAGTCAGGACTATAAAGAAACTATAGAAACAGCTACAAAGGCAGCGATCTCCAAAGGTGTAACAGGCATAGTAGAGATGCCGAACACCGCCCCACCTGTAAATAATAAAGAGATATTCGAGAAGAGACGTACACTTTTCAAAGAAAAATCTTACTGCGATTATGGAATAAATTTCTCGGTTACGGAAGATCTCAGTTTTTTCAATGGATACAAATTTATAAAAATTTTCTTAACTGAAACCACAGGAAAACTCCTTTTTAAAGGAGATCTTGATAGACTTTTCTCATATAAAAAACCCATAGCTATTCATTCAGACATAAAGGGTATCAAAGAATGCGTAAAACTATCGATAAAACACGGAACAAAACTTCATGTATGTCATGTTTCTACAAAAGATGAGGTAAAATTTATTAAAAAATACAAAAATGAGAATATAACCGCTGAAGTTACTCCTCATCACCTATTACTGCCGAAAGACAGTGAAAATGTAAAACCTGACCTGGGAGAAAAAGAAGATAGAGAAGCTCTCTGGAAAGAATTGGGTAAAACCATAGATGTCATCGCATCTGATCATGCACCGCATACTGGAGAAGAAAAGAAGAGGGGTGCTTATGGTATACCTGGAATTGAGACATTTTTACCTTTAACTCTGGATTTTGCTTTCAGGAAAAAGATCTCTTTTGAAAATCTGGCTTTATTGATCTCGGAGAACCCGTCAAAGATCGTAAGCGATAAAAAAGGATTTGAGATAGGAAAGGACGCTGATTTCACAGTAATTGAAGAAAAAGAATGGATCGTTGATTCCAGAAAATTCTGCTCGAAATCTAAATTCTCACCATTCGATGGAATGAACCTTAAAGGAATCGTCAAAACGGTGATCCTGAGAGGAAAAACAGTTTACGATGGGAAGAAGATAAAGAAAATCAACTGCAAAGAAATGTAATCTTTATATAGGTTATTTGACATAGTATAGATGATGATAGAGATACATGAGATCAAAACGTTGCGAAAAAAACTTGGCGTTACCCAGACGAAGTTAGCTGAGAAAGCTGGAGTTTCTCAAGCGTACATTGCAAAAATAGAGTGTAACAAGATAGATCCGAAGGTGTCTACATTCAATAAAATCTTGAGAGCGCTGGAAGATTTTAAAAAAGATACCAAAAGAGCAAAAGACGTAATGAATTCCCCTATATTCTATGTACATCCTGAAGATACATTGATCTATGCCATGGATATTATGAGGGAGAACGATATATCCCAACTTCCTGTAATCCGGGGGGAAAGTGCAATAGGAAGCCTCACAGAAAAGAGTTTGGCAAGAAAATTGGACATAGAGAAAATAAAAGAGTTTGCTGGAAAAAAAGTTAAAATGTTAATGGGAGACCCTTTTCCTGTGGTGTCAAAAAATGAAATTTTGGACATTGTGTTAACTCTTTTAAAAGAAAACAATGCTGTTTTGGTAAAATCTGAAACTAAGTTCGTGGGTATAATAACAAGAGTTGATATACTCAGTCTTGTGTATCTCAAGTGAATATATTTAAAAACTCTTTTTTCTATTAATGTAAAGGTGATACACATGCCAGTATTAGGTATAAGAATAAACAAAATAGAAGCCACAAAAAATGAGGAGATAGTTCCCAAAGGTCCTATGAGGATAACTCCTTCTCAAAAAATAAAGGATATAAAGGAAAATCAGATAAATGGCGTCAGCGGAAAGGTAAAAGTTATTGAGATCAGGTTTGAGTTTAATACAAATTACGATCCTGCTGTAGGAGAGATAAACCTGAGTGGAACGATAGTTTACCAGGGCACTGAAAAAATTAGAAAGGAGATTCTAAAAACATGGAAAGACTCAAAAAAAATAGCAAAGAGCGTTGAAAGGGAGATTATTGCAAGTCTGACATCGAGAATGTTTCTCGTTGCGATAAACTGTGCCAGAGAGATTGGGGTCCCAAGTCCGATGCCTTTTAAGTTTACAGAAGAATGATACACAACTCCATTTTAGTACGATACAGCGAGATTGGAACGAAATCAAGACAGACGAGAAAAAAGTGGGAAAATACATTGATTTATAACATAAAAGGGTATTTAAAAATAGGGTTTAGAAGTATGTTCTGTTTAAGAGGAAGAATTATAATTTTGACAGAAGAGATATGTGATCTAAAAAATATCTTCGGA
>JAGLWR010000154.1 GCA_023133315.1 Methanomicrobia archaeon
AAAGAAGATCTTAAAATATCCCGAACTCGTAAAAAAATTCAGTGGGTTTGAGTTGCATATTGACAGCGGTATCCTCCACGAGCGAGAGATTATCGGGATCATCGGTCCAAACGCTACAGGAAAATCAACATTTGTTAAAATGTTAGCAGGAGTTGAAAATCCTGATAACACAGAGATAGAAACAGAACTGAAAATAGCGTACAAACCTCAGTACATAAAAAAAGATTTTGATGGAACGGTGAGACAGCTTTTAAGAAGTGTTGGTGGGAGTGAATCCGGATATTACAGGAGCGAGATCATAGAGCCTTTGGAGCTTGAAAGAATCCTTGATAATGCTGTTGGAGATATATCTGGTGGAGAGTTGCAGAGAGTTGCAATAGCAGTTTGTCTCACCCAGGAAGCGGATATATATCTTTTAGATGAGCCCTCTGCGTATTTAGACATAGAACAGAGACTGAATATGACAAAACTCGTCAGAAAAAAGATAGAAAACTCTGAGAAATGTGCTTTAGTTGTTGAACACGACATTGTGAGCGTGGATTATGTATCCGATAAAACTATTGTGTTTTCAGGCACACCTGGAGTGAAAGGCTCTGCTTCCCAGCCTTTACACATGAAAGAAGGAATGAACAGATTTCTGAAAGATGTGGGAATAACATTCAGAAGAGATCACGACACCAAAAGACCGAGAGCAAATAAACTGGACTCCCAGTTAGACAGAAAACAGAAAAGTAGTGGAGAGTACTATTATATCAAAGAATAAAAAATTGTAACTCAGCTTTTATTTTTAGTTACCTACAACAACCTTTATAAGCACATATGCACACTCATACAGCGATGAGTTTCATAAGTGAAAATTACAGAGTTCTTAAAGAGTATAGAAATCTTGTTGAGTTAGTTTTTGCGGTCTTTGTCAGTATGCTCGGGTTTGGTTTGATAATGCCGTTATTTCCCCTATACGCAGATCAATTTGGGGCTACAAAGTTTGAATTGGGGATTCTTACGTCTTTGTTCGCCCTTACAAGACTATTGACGTCATATCCTGCAGGTCATTTCATGGACAAAATTGGAAGAAAAAGGATCATTACTTTTGGATTGTTTGTATATGCCATAAATATGTTTCTTTTTGGCGAAGCAACACAGTTATGGCATCTCTACGCATTGAGAGCACTGCAAGGTGCTGCATCAGGGGTAGTATGGCCTACTGCCACTGTCATGGCTGCGGATATAGTACGATTCGAGGATAGAGGAAAAGCCATGGGTATTTTCTCCATGAGCTGGGACCTGGGAATGGCATTTGGTCCATTCATAGGGGGTATTATCTCTGATCTGTTTTCCATGGCATACAGTTTTTATGTCTGCTCAATAATGGCATTTATCAGCGCTGTATTGATTCTCATAAGAGTAAAAGAAACAGTACCGCACGCTAAATCCGAGGAAATAGTAGTGAGAGAAAAACTTACGCCTTACAAAATTATTTTGATCGGTTTGTGTATAGCTGCATTCACGACCGCTTTTGGGATGGGACTGACGATAACCATGCTGTCAATTTATGCTAAAGAGATACTGGGATTGTCTGTAGCAGCCATTGGCATAATCTTTGGATTTAGAGGTATAACAAGACTTTTTATAAAACCAATCACAGGGGATCTCTCGGATAAATACGGGAAAAGAATATTTTTGATTTTGGGGAGAACGTTAAGTTCTCTCGGTACAATGTTAATAACACTTGCTAACGGATTTTTTACTTTATCCTTCTCCGTTATTTTCGCAGCACTGGGCACCGGGATGGGAATGCCCGCGAGCGACGCTCTGGTAACGAGTATAGCCTATAAAGAGACGAGAGGAAAGGTGATGGGAATTTATTCAACACTGAGAAACTTAGGTCTTTTAGTAGGGCCTTTAGTTGGAGGGTGGATTTATGAGAATATAGATGCAAAAACACCATTTATTCTGTGTGGTCTCGTTGGTTTTGTAGGGGTTATAGCACTTTTCTTCACCATTCACGATCCTGAGAAGATAGAATAATATCAAGTATCTCTTCCAGATCTTTTACAACATAATCTGGTTTTATATCAGATTTTCTGTTCTCCTTAACAAAAAATCCATTCTCAAAAAGAATAGTCTTTGCACCTATAATCTTCCCCCCTCTGATATCTGTTTTTATTCTGTCTCCTATCACATAATCTGCTTTTTTTATTATTTTAAAAGCTTCTGGATTGTTTTTTGAAATTTTTGTTTCCCCGGAGATATATATTTCTTTAAAATATTTTTCGATATCCAAAAATTTTATTTTTTTCCTCTGGTATTCTAAATCACCATCCGTAATGAGAATAAGTTCATGATCTTTTAGTTTTTCCAGAACAATTTTTGCTTTTGGATAAAGTTTTAAATTAGAAAAAAAGGCTTTATTAAAAATATTGTCTGCTTCCTGAACTGTTTTCAGGTCAGATTTCTCATAACAGAACTCTATGAACTTTTTAATTATTCTGTAGGAATTGTCTAAAAGGAGGGACTCGTCTTTAACAAACTCTTCATTTTTTCCAAATAACATGAGAATAACAAGTTTAAACATCCTCTTTTTCAAAAAAAACTTTGAAAGCTCTTTAATTCCCCTTTGTGATGCTCTCCATGAGTTTGCCAATGTATCATCAAAATCGAAAACTATTCTCATAATGGAAGTTTATAAGAAAACATTAAAAGTATTTCTCTATAAATAACGACATGTTAGAGAGAATAGAGATCATAAAGGGAGACATCACGAAACAAAAAGTAGACACCATCGTGAATGCTGCAAACAACTCACTACTTGGTGGAGGAGGAGTGGATGGAGCCATCCACCGCGCTGCAGGTCCTGAGTTGTTAGAAGAGTGTAAAACACTGAATGGATGTGCAACGGGAGAGGCGAAGATAACAAAAGGATACAGATTACCCGCAAAATACGTTATCCATACAGTTGGTCCTGTGTGGCATGGCGGCGATAATAACGAAGACGAATATCTCGCTCGGTGCTATAACAATTGTTTCCGGTTGGCAGTACAGTACGACATTAAGACGATAGCGTTCCCTGCAATAAGTACAGGTGCATATGAATTTCCTCTCGA
>JAGLWR010000155.1 GCA_023133315.1 Methanomicrobia archaeon
ATTTGCAACGGAATACGCAGGTATAGGTGGTGAAACACCAAGTGTATCTGCGAGACTAGTATTTTCCAGTTTAGATTCAGAGGAACTGGTGAATGCTACAGATACTAAAGCAGTAGAAGTTGAGTTCCTACTTGCATCTGCCCAAGCTTCTGGTGATCTAAGTGGACCAATTCCTCAAACATTACACATAGGATTTGGATACTCATACCCCTTTGGTGCCGCTTTTGTAAAATATGACTATGTTAAAACGTATGTTATCTATGATTAGGTGCTTATGATGCAAAACAACAAAATCCCACGAGTAATCAAAGAACCAATTTTGATCAAAGTGCTGAGCATGCTGATATTCACCGCTAGCCCTCTCCTATTTCTCATCGTCAATATACTTTTTCCTGAGCTGTCCTTTCTCGTTAGTGTGTTTCTGTTTATCCTCATGCTTTTGGGGATTTTTTTAGGAATGCATCTGTATACTACAGGTTCTCTAGCAGAAAAATTTATTTCTATTTTACAAACTAGAGAATGCTTATACAAAAAAATTGTGTTCTTACAAAGTAAAATTACATTTGAGTATAATGATAAACAGTTTGAATTAATTTCTTTTTCAAGATTTAAGTTACATAGCATTTATATGACATTAGTTTATGGAGATATTGGACGTGGATTCCCAAAATCCCATCTAGAACTTTGGGTATTAACCACAGCCGACATTTACTGTAATGAAAGTCCATACACAAAAGTTACCCGAAAATATGCTTATGACTTAGGTGAGTTCATGAAACCTCATAAATACATCAACGAAGCTTTCAAAGAGTACGGAAATATAAGCGATCTGTTTTTCCTCGGATTTACAAAACGAGGTAAAAATAAATATTTACTTGCAATGCTCGAATGGGGCGTAAAGCCAGATACACTGGCAGAAACGTTAGACGCGATGAGTGGAATTATAGAGAAATATGAAAAAAGGTAACCTCATAATTTCGCAAAAAGAGATAGATTTTGTAACGGAAACACTGCGAGCGGAGTCATATATTACTACATTCTCTTAGGCATCTCAATGAGCTGTTCTTTCGGCATGTTGTTCCAGATTGATATTTTTGATAGTATATCATTCAGTGTTCCTTTTGCAATTTCAGAGTGTTTTGGGACTGTAATATTATGTTCTCCCGCTTCCGTTATTTTCCGTAATCTCACGTGACTGCCTTTTTGTCTGATTATTTCATACCCCACGTTCACTAGCAGTTTTATTAATTTATCGCCGCTAATTACTGGCAGTTTTGACAAGCGATCGCACCTCTGTTTCCGAAATTGATAATATTTTTATTTCTTCTCCTGAGCTCAATAATTCATCAAAATGGACCTCTACTGCTTCTCTTATATTATCCATAGCTTCATCTAATGTTTTGCCTTGGGTAAATATATCGACCCCTATACCGCGGGCACACCAGTATTCTCCATCATTGTATATCTCAAATTTCACCAGCATGTTTGATCACCGTAATCTTATTATCCAGTCTGATCTTTATATTTTCTCTGTCAAACGTATATATTTCCTCTATAAAAAGTTTTCTTTTAGGCTTGAAGAGAATAGAAAAATCGTGATATCATGAACTCACAAATGTTAAACTTCACATGCCCCCCAGAACAACATCTTTTTTAAAGCTCAGAACGACATGTATTTGATCGTATGATGATTTTCATTTATGTAGTAGTGATCTTTTCATCCGCTATGCTCTTTGGTGAGATAGCTGAAAGACTTAATCAGCCGAATATCATAGGGGAACTTTTAGGAGGTATCATTGTAGGACCTATTGCTTATGGGATATTCTCTTTAATTCTCTCGCCGGATCATTCTTTTTTTGAATACTGGAGACCCGAGATCGTTGAGAGTGAGATAAAGGTTCTCATAGAGATAGGCATGGTGATGGTGATGCTGATCGCTGGACTCGGTACGGAACTGGAAGATCTGATAGCTTCAGGGAGATATTCTATACTACCCGCTATATTCGGCGTCATCATTCCATTTACTCTCGGATATTCTATTGGAATCTTCTTTGACTACTCCACAATAACAGCACTGTTTATCGGTGCATCGCTCTCGATTACCGCAGTAGCTGTCAGCGCCAAGACGCTTCTGGATTTAAAAAAATTGCGGAGCAGGATAGGTGTTACCATTCTTGGAGCCGCGATCATCGACGATGTTCTCGGATTGATAATTCTTTCCGTTCTTTTGAGTCTTGTCCACGGCGAAACGTTTTCTTTTGTAGGGATCTTAATAATAGTATTAAAATCTATAGGATTTCTGTTTATCGCTGTAAAACTTGGTGGATATCTTCTACCAAAAATATTGAGGTACAGACTGAGATTTGGAAAAGAGATGAGACTTGGGATGGTTCTTCTCATCGTGCTTATTTTTTCAATTTTAGCAAGAATAAGTGGGCTCCATGAGATGATAGGAGCGTTTATTGTTGGAATGCTTCTCAAAAAAGTTCTCACAGAAGGAGAAATAGATAACTTAGTTACATGGGGTCTTGGTTTTTTCACTCCTTTATTTTTTGGCTGGATAGGATTCGCTGTGACATTTTCCTCTGTTCTCAGTTTGTTAATGGCTGTGATACTGGCGGCTGCGATAATAGGAAAGGTTCTGGGATGCGGGATCGGAGCATATATAAGTGGATTATCACCCAAGGAAAGTACGGCTGTCGGTGTAGGGATGAACGGAAGAGGCGCAGTGGAGCTCGTGCTTGCAGGAGTAGGGTTAGAGTTCGGGATAATCCAACAGGATCTATTTTCAATAATCGTTTTCATGGCATTTTTCACAACGATAATAACGCCAATAGCCTTAAAGATGACGTTGAGATCAGCAGAAAAAGATAAAAAGCATAAAAAAAGAGGGTAGGTAATGTCGATCAAGGGAAGGTTTTTGAGGCACACGAAAGAGGAGATAAAAAAAATGCTCGAAGGTACTGAGCTTCATAAAGTGATCAAAGAAAAACCAGTGAGCAGAAAGAAAGTGAGATTTCCAGAAAGAATGGAAGTTAAAGGCATAATGAAAAAACCTGTAGAGATAGAAG
>JAGLWR010000156.1 GCA_023133315.1 Methanomicrobia archaeon
AATCAATACCCTTCTTGAGTTCAAGGGGTACGTACAGGGAAATAATAGGAAGATACGAAAATTTTAAGGGGAACCTAAAGGACAATACGCTTTTCTGTGAGTTCTTTCTTCCCAAAGGAGAGTACGCCACTGTGTTTATTGATCAACTCGTAAAGAGTTAATGACAGTAAAGTTTTTAAAATATAAAGTAATATAATTAAGTGTGATGTAATGGTCTCTGCAAAATCTATAGTAGGTGTCCTCTGTTATATGTTTCTGATGATTTTAACTCTTCAGACTTTTTCAGATATAATTAGTAAGGAACAGAGTCTGAAATCAATGGTATTCTTTTCAGCTTCTGCTGTAATCTTGATACTCTTAGGCACGTATCTAATAAAGATTGGAGAGAAGGAAGATCAGGCTAAAAAAGCTCAAAAAAAGAGAAAAAGGCTTTTGACGGATATGGAGAGGATAAACAAACTTAAATAGCATGAGTTGGCTAGTTATTTTACTTCAAAGTAAGTATATTCTGTTACCCTCCTTTTTTCTTGGAAAGTATAGGCAACTTCTATCAGGTATTTTCCAGCAATGTTTGGCTTGAACTCCCAGTTCGTTAGAATGAATGTAAAGGGGGCAATTGCTTCTCTACCGGCTCTTTTCAAAATTGGAGCGAATTGATACGCTGGCACCCTATCAACTACGACCATCCATTCCTCTCCAGTGTCCACCACATCATCTCCATCATCATGGTATATAAAAATACCTTCAACTCTATATCCAACGCCGTTTATGAAAAATATCCTTCCTTCCTTGAAAGTGCCATGATTACTTCCATCCTCAGAGATAAAAATTGGATCATCTGGACCTTCGAGAATTGTCTCGTACATGCCATCAAGATCGGTGTCTAAGAGTATAGCAACTCTCCTTTGAGAGTATTGCTCTGAGGTAGTAGTTACAAAAAATTTAAAGGCTACTGGGTAGCCACCGAGATAATACTGCTCGTTATCTACTTCCATGTGAACTTTATCCCTAAAGTAGTAAATATCTATCTCCTTATGGGCGCTTGGCTCCAGATATGTTACCCCTAAAAGGATACCCTGAATGGAACGTGCAGTGGAATGCTCTGTTATGGGCGAAGGATCTGTTATAATATTTGCAGTTTCACCATCTCTAACTGTTAACTGTGATGTTCCATTAGCATCCTCAGAGTATGAGTATTTCCATATGTAGCTGTAGCTCCATTTTTCCTGAGTTCTCCAGCCGTTAAATATCCTGTATTTCTCAGTTCCGTTGTACTTATATTCCTGGAACTCCTCCTTTATTATGAATTTTACCCAGCTGGAACTTATATCTTTGGCAATGCAGAGAAAATTATTCAAAACAAAGGAATCCCCCTGAAAATACGTATAGGGGTTTCCATTGATCGTTATCGTTATACTCCCGTCTACGTTGTTATCGTTTTTAACATCGTATGCAAGATCCCTAAGCCACAATTTTCCTGTATTTCCTTCGAGAACTTCTACGTGTTTATCAAAACTTTCAAGATAAAACTCGACAGATTGAGTACCCGTGCCTATGATGTCGTGAACTAAAAGGCTATATCCCCTAAGATGGAACTCATCTCCTTCTTTGTATTTTATTGCATCATCGCCAATATCATCTATTACTCCATTACCGTCGTGATCAACTCTCAGATACCATTCGCTATCTTCTGGAGCTATCAAAACATTTATCTTGTTTTGTTCGATGTTAAACTCCCCTACCCCCCCAGATAAATATACTTTTAATATTCTATAAATCTGAGTTTTTAGTCCCAAAATTTTTGAGTTATCAAGATCTGAATCGTCTATATCATATGTATAATCGTTATGAATGCATAGAGTTATCAAAACTGTATCTCCAACATTCAATACATCGTAAGGGACATAGTTTTTTTCATTAACATTCAGCAAAATATTGCCATAATTCAGTCCCTTTAATGTAGATGGAGCAAAAATCTCGCTTCTATTCTCTCTCTCAGAAATAGACTCCACCCTGTTTATAATTACTATATAAGCGTAATCGTTGTCTATTGAATCGTCTGTATAATGAATGTCCTGGACAACACAATGGTAGTCCTCTAAAACGAAAAGATTTCCTATGGATTTTGACCCAATAGTCTCAATATTCAAGCTTCCCGCAGAAAAAATTACCTTATATGCTTTCTCAAATTTTAATATTCCTTCTCCCTCTCTCGCAACTATCTTTTTAACCTCTGTAATCTCATACTCCTTGTCCTGGATCACTATCCTCCCTCCAGAAATGAAGTTTTTCCCTATGTGGATGGTCTGCATATTACCCGCCTCACCCACTCTAAACTCCTTTGATGCTGAAGTATATTCCTCATAGAGGGTTTTTATTATCCCGATATCCATTGTATTGTTGTATATTCTCGTCTTTTCTATGTTTCTCAGGCCCAGATTTGAGTTATCCGGGCCTATAACAAGGAAGTTCTGGTGCAGATCGATATTGTCTATACTCAGGCTTGAAACGGGAACATCCAGGTCACTTATTCCAAAATTAAGTTCGTTTTCTCCGATACTATAAGAATTAAAATAAGCATCATTTATATTTTCTAAAATAGTTTCTAAATCACCATCTCTTGCTGATGTTGGTATTGAATAATCCATCGTTTCCTGAAAACTCCTGTTTATGCTCCTTGATAAATAGGGAACATCAGAAAAGGGGATATTTGATACCTGCGAAGATGTTTCTTTATAAGAGAGGATCGCATAGTTTATTATCAGAACGCTGGAAACAACAAGAATTGCTGTAAGTATATAAAACTGGCTTTTTTTATTCTTCATGATGGTCTCCTCCCTAAGACTATTCTCACATAATAGAAGTTTACGTTCTCTCCTTCTTTAACCGCTAAAACTCTGTTGCAAACTACGAGATTTGCTGCTGGAATGAGAGTCGAAACAGACATAGACCTTTTCCTATAGGCGAGAACATTAAGATAAATAGTCTTGTCATCTATTTTATCCACACATACATCATACTCTTCTATAATTATCCAGTCCCCTTCTTTATAGGGACCCTT
>JAGLWR010000157.1 GCA_023133315.1 Methanomicrobia archaeon
TTCTCCTTCTGCTTTTATCTTTATAACTTTGCTCAATTCAGACATTGCCGCAATCTTTTCTTTCTCCGATTGTTCTGTAATTGGTGCTGGTGGGGTAGTAGGTGTAGACGTTGTTGGAGCTGTAGTAGTTGCTTCTGGTGTTTCTATTTCTTTTTCTTCACCAATGCACCCACTGAATACAGCCAAAACTACTGTAGCTATTATTAATACAGCCACCCCTTTACCTATATTTTTTTTATTCATCTTTATCAAATAATTCTTCAATTCCTTTCTCTTTGTTGATTTTTCTTTCATATTCTTCTAATGCTATACACCTAAAACCTTAAACCTTAATCTCAACTTCTTCTTCCATCTCTTTTCGTATCAGTTCAAGTTCTAATGCAAGTAATTTTTTTACAGGTTCACTTTCACTGTTTAATGTATACGTTCCAAGAATAAAAAGGTTTTTATAGGGCGATGACATGATTTAAATAAGAAGGAGATGCTTGAGCATGAGCGAAGTATTGTTGAAAGAAATGCATAAAGAACTTATTGAGATAAGAAAAAAATTAGAGATATTAGAAGAAATTATAATCCCAAAAGAAGAAATTCCTGAAGATAAAATGATAGAAATACAGAAGTTGAGAGAGGAATCCCTGAAGGGGGAAAATACAAGTTGGAAAGACCTAAAAAAAGAGTTAAACTTGTGATCCAATGTTTGAGGTGCTTCTTCATAATCAAGTTACTAAAAAATTAAAAAAACTAGAGAAGACACATCTCAAAAAATTTGCAGAAGTGATAGATACTCTAGAAAAAGATCCTTATCCCTGGAAGAATTTTGACTTAAAGAAAATTAAGGGAATTGAAGGTACATACAGAATCAGAATTGGGGGATATAGAGTTGTTTATTATATTGAAAAAGACAAAGGGAGGATTCACATTTTAAAGCTTGAAACAAGAGAAAAAATTTACAAGTAATTTGAACAATTTCGTATAAGTGTGATCCATTTTCTTCCAGGATGTGATTCACACATCTAACTCATCTTCAAGAAGTTTGACTATTGTTGAGTCTTTGTTTTGTTTTATTTCCGAAAACATATCGTAATCTTCTGTCAGAAAGTCCTTGATCAATCACTGCACGCACATGCAAAACATTTATAAGTATAACTCTACTATTTCTATTATGGACAAAGAGAAGATAAAAGTCATCAGGGATCCGAAAACTATAATTGTAGGAATCGAGAAAAACAGGAGAGAAATTCTGAAATTATTAAGGTTCAACGATCTTACTGTATCCCAGATAGCAGAGATTTTGGGTAAAGACGAATCCACAATTTACAGGCACATAAAAAAGCTGGAAGAGGTTGAGCTCGTAAAAGCTGTGGGAGAAAGGAAGAGGTATCACATACCCGAGAAGGTCTACGGCAGAAGTTCGAACCTGTATATCTTTGCGATGGACGAAAAAGCTCCTGAAAAGGAAATGAAGATCAAAAAGGATTATGAAAAAAAAGCGATTGATAATTTAATAGTCCAGCTGAAAAAAATGGATTATGCATTAGAAAATGAAAGAAAACTATCAAATTTATTATTAGAATTTTTTAAGTTACTTCGCCAAGATTGGGAGAAGAAAGTGGAGAACAAAAATCTTGATCTTGAGATGTATAAAAAATTATATATAATCAATCTAATTTTGAAAGCTGAGAAAGATAAAAAAGTTAGAAACATCATCAGAGAAATAGCGGACAGTATTGAATAAGTATTTAAATATGAGGGGAAAAGGATAATATATGACAGAGCCTAAAATAGTCAATATCGTTGTTTCTGCAGATATTCACGCAAGTCTTGATCTAAATTATATTACACGCGAAATAAAAAATACAGAGTTTGAACCGGAACAGTTTCCTGGACTTGTTTACAAAATAGAGTCCCCGAAAACGTCTACACTCGTATTCTCAACTGGAAAGCTGATATGCACAGGAGCCAGGTCTATAGGAGATGCCGAGATAGCCATTAAAAAAATAATAAAGAGCTTAAAAAAGATAGGATTTGAAATGAAAGGAGAACCTGAGTTAAGACTTCAGAACATTGTCGCAACGGCTGATCTTGGCATAGAGGTAGACCTGGAAACACTGATCTTCGAGCTTTCAAACTGCGAGTATGAACCCGAGCAGTTTCCTGGACTTGTTTATAGAGTAAAGAACCCGAAGGTAGCTATCTTGGTTTTCAATACAGGAAAAATAGTATGCGCAGGTGCCAAGAGTGAAGAAGACGTTAAAGAAGGAATCAGGCAACTTGTTGTTGAATTAAAAGGGTTAGGAATGATTAAGTAGAAAACTTTTTATACTCTTTTTTATTTTTAGAATCATGAAACGGGAGATCATAAGAAAAACCATTCACACTTCTGGATTATCCGTACCCATTTTGTATTACTTTACAAATAGGATGGTAACACTGATCTTCATTGGTATTTTCGTATTACTATTTCTTATCTTTGATTATTATAGAATAACATCTCTCCAAAAAATCCCAGTTATCGGGTATTTTCTGAAAAGACTGACAAGAGAACATGAAAGAAACGGTTTAGGGGGTGAGGTGTATTTTACTGTGGGGTGTCTTGTTGTTGTTTTCTTTTTGGAAAAAAATGTGGCCATAGCATCTATTTTAATGTTGATCATTGGAGATGGGTTTGCAGCAATAAACGGACAACTCTTCGGGAAAATAAAGATATATAGAAACAAAACTATCATCGGGACACTTTCGTGTTTTTTTTGTTGCTTTATAATCGGGTACTTAATACTTGGCATGCCTGCAGCCTTGATAGGTGCTCCAGTAGCTACGATCTCAGAACTGCAGGATGTTATTAATGATAATTTTGCGATCCCTGTCTTTGCGGGATTGGCTATGCATCTGCTCTGCTTTTCGGGAGCTTTACTTTAAAAACAGTTCCTCCATCAGGTGAGTCCTCTATCCACACTTTCCCATTATGTAAAGCTACCGCTTCTTTTACAATTGCAAGTCCGAGAC
>JAGLWR010000158.1 GCA_023133315.1 Methanomicrobia archaeon
AAAAAGTAACTCCTTTTCGTAACTAGTTATTACTCCTTTTTCAAGATCGAACTTTGAAGAAAACCCAAATTCCAGAGATTTTATAACTTCTTTTTCAGATACTTTTCTATTTAAAGCCTTTTCAAGAGTTATTACTCTTTCTTCAGCACTTTTAAGCATTTTGTCTCTTATTTTCTCATCGGATATCTTCAAAACGGAAAAAAGGGTCTTCAAGTTTGTAGAGTACATGAATGTACCGTGCTGTAAGATCACACCTTTTTTTCGGGTCTGTGCAGAGCCGGATATTTTTTTTCCATCTATAAGGACATCGTTTATCGGTGAGAATCTCCCTCTTATTCCAAAATACTCGAGAGCTTTTATCAGACAGGAACAGAGTTCTTCGTAACTTTTTTCTATATTGAATCTAAAATCTTTTTCTTTGAGAATGATGGAATACGTAATTTCCCCGGTGTAATCGTGAAAAACAGCACCTCCTCCAGTTATCCTCCTTACACACCCGATCTCGTGTTCTTTACATCGTTTGAGATCAATCTCCTGTTCAACTGACTGAAAATAACCAATGGAAACGCACGAGGGTTTGAACCTGTACAATCTAAATGTATTTTCTCCTTTTCCATCGATGAGTGAACGCATTATCGTCTCATCTAGAGACATCTGATAAGCGCCGTCTTCTTCTATACCGGGAATGTACCTCAGTTTCATATAATAAAGTCTTCAGAATATACTTTTAAGCCTTCTGGTGTAATCTCCATCGTTTTTGTTTTTGTAGAATGATCCAATCCTCTCATCTTTCGGATTTCCATACCCCTTATTCTTGTTGCACCTTTCTTTTTGTAATATAAAGAGATTATCCCCTGGAATATGTAACCTCCGACTCCATAGTCCGAGTTTTCCTCTTCTGTCTCCGTAACTTCATAAATTACTAACGATGTACATTCCAGCTCTCTCAACAATGTCGAAAGCTTCAAAATCTTTTTTCTGCGTTCTTTTTCTTCTAACCCGGCAGTAAGCACTGAAAGAGAATCTATTACTATTCTCTGAGCATTTATATCCGAAACAGCTCTTTGAATCGTATTTATAAGATTGTCTACATCAATATCGGCTTCTTCTATTTTCAACGGGATCGGTGGAGTTATTACCCTGATTTTGTTTTCCTCCTCAAGTTTTTTCAGATCCCAGCCGAAATTCAGATAGTCCTCGTATAAGTCTTCTGAATCTTCCTCTAGACTCACAAGAATTCCATTTTCAGAATTTCGTGCGCCCTCTATCAAAAACTCAACTCCCAAAGTACTCTTTCCTGTGCCTGTAGATCCTGTGACTAAAATTGTTCTTCCCTGGGGAATTCCACCTGTCAACATCTCATCCAATCCGGGGACCCCTGTTTTTATGACGTTCATTCCTTCATCTCCTTCAAAATATCTAAACTCAGATCAAAATCTTTTATTAATCCTGATACAAGCTTTTTATCTATGATAATCCTCACCTTCGATTCACTGAAAGTAAAAACACCCGGAGATGCCATAGAAAATGTATAGACTACCTCACTGTCATCTTTAATGATGACATCCGATCCCTCATACGCCGGATACTCAAAAACAGAGGCATTATTGATTGAATAAGCATTGGGGGCTCTTATTATCGTTTCAGTCTCTGTATTTTTTAGTTCATCTTTGTAAGCTCCTACAAAAGAGTCCAGATCGGGAACTGTACACCTGAGACTTTTTGAATTAAGGATCAGAGCCTTTATATAAGAGGTAACGTTTACACTTCCCACTATTGTCCACGTTCCCATCTCTGTCATGGCCTCCTCAACATTATCCTTAAGTACAGACCTCAACTCATCGACAAGTTTTTCTTTCAAGTTTTCTCTTTTTCTATTTTCATTTTCATGCTCTTTTTCTATCTGTATCATTCTTTTTTCCAAAGCTTTTTTAGGAGACATGGCCATGTGCCTCCTCGGTTTTCCTGATACAGAGATTATGAATCCAAACCTCTCCAGGTTTTGAAGTACTTGGTATATCTTAGTATACGGAATCCTTGTAACTTCGCTTATTATCCTCGCTGAAATTTTACCTCTTTCTAGAAGCGCCAGGTAGGCTTTGGCCTCATACTCTCCTAAATCAAACTCTTTTAGTGTGTTTATAACTTCTTCCGGTTCCATAGGATTCGCTCCTTTTTAAATACTATGTACTAACTCTATTATTAAGTTTTCGGAGGATACGTGTGAAATGTAACATCTAAACTGTCACAGAAGCTTGTTAAGATTATTGATTTTGAGAGATATGAACCGTTCATGAAGGTTTAATCGAGTCGTTATCACTTTCGATAGACAGGTTTTTATATACAGAGAGATTAATGGTATAGGGATCGCAATGAAATCAGATATTATTGAGAAACTTGTAAGTGTGGGACTTACCGAAGAGGAGATAAGAAAAAAGGTAGAAGAGAAAAAAAAGGAAGTAGAAGGGCTTTTGACAGAAGAGGGGATTCTCTCTATAATCGCCAATGAGTACGGAATAACGTTGGAAAATGAGACAGAGGAACTGAAAATAAAGGATATTGTGGAGGGATTAAAAGATGTAAATATTACAGCTAAAATTTTAGCTGTTTATCCCGTAAAAGAGCTGGAAGGGAATAAAAAAGTAGCAAATATTTTAATAGGTGACGAAACGGGGAAAATGAGATTGACGTTGTGGAATGAACAGTGTGATACTCTTTCAGAAATTAAAAGAGAGGACATCATTGATGTTGTCGGTGCGATATCTAAAAAAGGAATGAAGGATACTGAACTTTCTCTGGGTTATAAAGGAAAAATAATAATTAATCCAGAAGGTAAAAAAATTACTTTGGAAAAAAAGGAACCTGCAAGAAAAAGTATCATCGACCTCAAAAAAGGAGACAGATACACAGAGATACGGGGCACGATAGTAAAACTCTACAGGCTGAGAATCTATGAAGGATGCCCTGATTGCTTCAGACGGGTGGAGTTCAAAGA
>JAGLWR010000159.1 GCA_023133315.1 Methanomicrobia archaeon
GTATCTGGCGTGGAATTGGTATCTAGCGGTTCTTGCTCTAATCCCTTCAAATACTCCTGAATTTCTTTGGGAAAAACTTTACCTTTAGTAAGTATTAAAAGTTCATAATTGTCTTTTTTATGTCCTAATCTCTCCATTCTTTCCTTAATATTTTCTTTATTTATCTTAAAATTATTTCTATGGATAAAGATATACTCCTGCTCTTCCATTGTTTCCGTATATGTAGAATAATAATTTGTATCAATATCAAGATAACGGTAACTGTACTCTTCGGAATAATTTTCATTTAACTTACCCTCTTGAGCCAAAAAACTACCAAGGGAAATACCAGCGATCATTAATAAAACAGTGCAAAACAAAGACACTATAGGCAAAAATCTTTTATTTTTCCTTATTTTAAATAAATTCTCTACTCTCTTCGTAGAGAAACGTCGGTCTAACTTGACTAAAATCTCGGGATACCCTATCGGAAAAGCATTTGTAGTTCTCGTATTCATAGAAATTTTAAAGCTATTTAAGGAGCTTAATTTTAGCATCAATTTAATATAGGCCTTTTTTTCCTCTTTTGTCTTTACGGAGGATATATCCGCCATATACTCTGACTCTTTTTCTATCTTTCTTATCAATAAAAAAATTACAGGGTTGTAGAAAAAGAGTATCCTTAAGGATATACTCATCATCTTCACCCAGAGATCTTTGTTTTTTATATGCCATAGTTCATGCTTCAGGACGATTTCGAGCTCTTTCTCTGTACATTTTTTTATAAACTCTTCTCCTAATGCAAGTTTAGGTTTTAAGCCGAAAACAAACACCTCGAGAGAATCTCGGGTAAAATAGAGTTTTGGCGGTCTTATGTTCATCTGCACTGAAATTTTCTGAAGTTTTTTCTCAATTTTCTTATCTTCGGAAGGATAAAGATGATAAAGTCTATACATCATATTCTTATCAAAAAAAATTATGAATAGAAAAGAGAAGAATATAACAGAGACCAATAATGCTATCAAATACGCAAAATTGGTGTACTCAGTAATATAGTCTATCTTGTTCGCTAATATTATGAGAGAATCCCCTTTTACAATACGAGATCCTTGTATTATCAAGCCCTGAATTATTTTAAAAGGAACTATTGCAAATACACTGAAAAATGAGATCAAAGTTAATTTATGAATTCTATTTCTTGTCTGGATGCAAGGATCGAAAATAGTTATAAGTAATTCGTTGATAAGAAATATTATCACGGTTAAAGATGTACAGTAAACTATCAGGAAGAGACTATTCATTCTTCAAGTCCTCCAGCTTTTTCTTCAAAATTTCTACCTCTTTTTCTGATAGATTTAAATTTTCTGAAAAATATTTTATTGCTACTCCCCCGAAACTTTTTAGAAGCCTGTTGAACGTAGACTCAATCACTTTTTCCTCATAGTTTTCTTTCGTATTTGTGGAGGAGTACACATACTTAAATCCCCCCCTTGATCTTACCTTTCTTGATTTAAGAAGCCCCTTATCCACAAGCCTTGATAATACAGTATTTACAGTAGTATATGCTATCTTTCTTTTTTTCCTGATAATTTCTAGGATATGTCTTGCATCTATCTCTCCCTCAGTCCATATAATCTCCATTATCTCATTCTCTAAAGAACCCAACATAGTATGACTACATACTCATAGTATAAATACTTTTGGACGCAGTTAATTATCTCTGATCAAACTTAGGGGTAACTGATACCTCAATGCATCCCAGCTTTCTGAGGATCCGAAAGACTTCTCTTCGATGAATACAAGTTCTGGATTGTTAAGACCTGTAAGACTCCTTATTTCATCTACGGCTGTGTCAAAGTTACCTACAGCATCTATAAGCTTTGCATTAACCGCATCTTTACCACTCCATGTCAGTCCGTCCGCATATGTTTTCACATAATCGTAACTCAGGTTTCTACCCTTTGCCACCGTAAAAATAAATCTGTAAAAAGCATCGTAAACAGAGTTTTTGATCCATTCTCTTTCTTCTTCTGTAAGGGATCTCCAGTCTGCTCCTGCATCTTTATGCTTTCCTGTCTTTATAATATCAAACTCAAACCCATACTGTCTGTAATACTCCGAAGCATCCACATGAACATAGATAACTCCAATGCTTCCGACATCTGCATCTCCTCGTGCTATGATTTTGTTGCATACGGAAGATATATAGTAAGCTCCCGAAGCCCCATATCCTCCTACATAAGATATGATGGGTTTCTTCTCTTTAAATCTTAGGATCTCGTACGTGATCTGGGTCACTGCAGCCACGCTCCCTCCTGGGGAATCTATCCACAGAATGACTCCTTGGGCATCGCTTTCTGCAATTTCTCTCAGGTGCTTCGTTATTGGGAGAACATCTTCCACGTCCAGTATTCCATGTATCCTCAGTACAGCTATTCTGCCATCTTTCTCTCCTTCCGGGAAACTTTTCTTTATCTCATCCATTACTCTCTGGTACTCTTCCTCATAAATACTGTAATCTGGAGTTGGTACTGATTCTTCTTTTATTTCTTTTATTGTCTCATTTTTTTCTGGGAGTTCTATGCACGCCGCTAGAAACACTATCAGGATCAAAATACCGATCATTTTTTTCATTGTATCACCAACACTATATATGTTATACTCTTTAATAATCTTTTTAAAATAAAAAGAAAAAAACATGCAGAAGTTACTCACATAACTTCTGTTAGAGCTGGCTGAAAATTTTCTCCTCTATCTCTTTAATGTTTTTCTCTATTTTTTCTTCCAGTTCTGGATCTATTCCATGTTTCATTTCGTTTCTCTCTTTTATCAATACGGAGTAAACGTCCACAGCTTCCTCAATGTGATCTTTTACATATTCGGGAGTGAAAGTTTTGAGTATTTTCTCCGTACCGCTGTGGAGTTTCAAGAGTTTTTCTTTTTCAGCCATTGTAGGTTTCGGTTTTTCTTCCTCTTTTTCTTCTTCCTCTTTTTTCTCT
>JAGLWR010000016.1 GCA_023133315.1 Methanomicrobia archaeon
CTATAGAGACTTTTATTTATAAATTTTTGTGTATAATCTTCTCATTTTCTTATTTTTTATACATTTTTTGTTTTACTCTCTATTTCTTACCAGCCACAGAGAGAGCAGAAACCAGTTAGATGGATCATCATCTCTATTTTTGAGAATATGGTCAAAACTGAGCTTCAAATTTTTTTCATTAATTTTTATACCAAGATTCATTAACAGTGTGTTCGATAGAAGGAAAGAATGTTCACCATAATAATAAGTATACTCGGATGAAGCCACGTAGTCCCTTTCGTTTGTTTCTTCGTATCGTTTATAATCAAATCTCATATCTTTAGAAGTTCCAAGAACTCTTCCTTCAGAAAGAGCTTTGGTATAATTTTCTTCATACGCCAGAATATCATAAATACTGCCGCCATCCCACATGTTCAGAAACCATTTCTCAGCCTCTAAAAGACTTTCCAAATATTTTTCATCACCTACGTTTCTGTAACACTGCCACATACCGAGCATTGCCATTACCACGTACCATGAAGATTGATCTCTTCTTATAGGTATCTGGGCATAGCCGTCGTACCATCCGCCGTTTTCTAACTGCATGGCGTAGAGTGCATCTCCCAGTTCCTTTGCATAATCGAGGTAGCGCGTGTCGTAAGAAGCCAGAGCACCAAGTCCGAGAGCCATGATCCCGAGATCATTTGGGCTCGTCCAGTAGTAACATTCTATACTGCTTTTTGGATTTCCTTCATGTCTGGCATTTTTCGATATCTTGGTAATTTTTATTTCATTCGTAGCTTTCCATTCTTCTATCTCTTTTATTAAAAAATCCCCACCTTTTAAAGCAGCTTCTTTATACTTTTCTTCTCCCGTTCTTTCATACCCCACTATTAAAGAAAAAATACAGAGACCCGTGGAAAGTTTGGAGTTGACGTTATCACTTATCTCTCCATTTTCCTCCTGTATTTCAATAAGTCTGTCCAGAATATCCTTACTTTTCTCAGTATCAAAATCTGTGAGAAATACAGAGAGATATGCTAACTTAATGAGTGATGCATCGTCCAGATCCTTGTTTTTTACGTACTCATATTCCTTTAAACTCTGGATCTCCATTTTTTCTTCTGTAGAAATGAAATAAAATCTGCTCAGGAGTATGATAAAAACTATGAGACATAATCTTAGAGGAATGAGATTTTTCTTCATACAAGAAAATTGTAATGGTGAATATAAAATTTTTCTCTTTGAAGAATTTTGAGATTGTAGTATTTTCGGTAGAATCATGTGCAACACATATGTATGGAAATCTCTTTATATTCTACGTTTTTCAAAATTTCTCTGAAATACTTTTTAATCGTTTATAAAATTTTATGTCAAAAGGATACCACACTAAATGGAACATCATGTGTGCGATTATCGCTGCTACAAGTCCATAGTTCCAGAATAGCCAACCAAAGATTAAAGAGGCCCATAAATTTAGACTTATCATTAACGTTATAAAAAGAGGTGTTTTTTTACAGCCAGATCCTACGTATGAAGGTAAATGTCCAAGTCCGAAGAGAATTCCTGAAACAACTATTGAAGTCCATACGATTACAGGAGTAATGTCGCTTGCAATGAGTTTTCCGAGCCAGATGAAAAAGCTCAATAATCCCCAACGGGTTAAAACCTCTTCTGCTATTCCGCCGTATAAGAGACGTCCAGCAAGACCGAGGTCCATCCTTAATCTTTCCATAATTCTCACTGTCTCTTCGTCAAGTCGCGGCCTGAAGATACCATAATACGCAGCGACAAAGACGATTCCTCCTCCTATCCCTAACGTGAGTGAAGGTAAAAGTTGAGGGTGTAACGAACTCCATATATTCTCTCCTTTTACCAAGGACTCAAAAAATGGTGCTCTAAAATTTATCAAAGGACTCAACAGTGTACCAACAGCAGCAGCAATGAGGATGAGAACAGAACTTTGAACTATTCCAAGCACTGTTATTACACGCATGGATGGAATCTTTTTATCAGGAGGAGCCGATTTCTTTATTCTACTCTCCATTGATTTAACTGCATTCGGTACAGTGATAATAATGCCTGGAAGGGATATCCCAAATAGACAGAAAAACAGGGTCCAGTTAAACATATTTTTCCTTCTCCCTTCCTTCTTTTAAATCTTTGCGCTATCTTTGCTCTTAAACATAATCTCCGTATTTTTCTTGTTTTGTCAACGACAGATCAAACGAACTTAAATCTAGCTTAAATTCAGGTAAAAAATATTTTACTAAAAATCATTTCACGTATGACTATTTAAACTGAAAATGGCTACCGTATACAGGTGATTTATGTGGAAGAAAAAGAAAAGAACGAATATAAGAGCCTTGAAGAGGAAGTCTTCAAGGCACTAGATCATCAAACGAGAAGAGATATTCTGCGATACATCGGTGAGAGGAGAGGTATCACGTTTACAGAGATCATGAAAGCGGGCAAGATACCTGATACTCCAACGTTGTCATACCACCTCAAGACTCTATCGCCGTTTATCGAGCAAAGAAATGGAAAATACTATCTTACGCCCATAGGGAAGGATGCGTACAACCTTTTGCTCAGAACGACAACGTATAACAAGCTGGCTTTGTTCCAGAAAAATAAATATGAAGCCACAGTAGGTAACACCATACTCTGGATCACCGCAATCGCCGCAGCTGTATATCTTGAAGCTGACACAGTTTTAACCACAATTTTCCTGCCGGGCTTGGCCGCAGTTAGTTTAACTATAACGTACCAGCTGTTCAAGTAACTTACTGAACGCAACCCCTTTAAAGGATTAGGTCTAACCAATGTAGTATTTAGTCAGAGTGATTAATATGAATAAAGCAATAGAAATTATAGATCTCATAAAAGATTTTGGAAAGATAAGAGCAGTCGATGGAACTTCGTTTGATGTGTCAGAAGGAGAGATATTCGGATTGATAGGGCCAAACGGAGCCGGAAAGACAACTATTTTAAGAATAATTTCAACATTATTGCAGGTAACTTCTGGAGAGGTAAAAGTTTTTGATTACGATGTTACAAAAGATGCTTCGGAAGTCAGGAAACTGATAAGTTACCTCCCTGAAGATGCAGGAGCTTACAAAAACCTAACAGGCAAAAGTTACTTAACGTTTATCGCAAAATTTTTCGGTAACGGAAAAAAGGTCAGCGAAATAGTAGAAAAGGGAGTGAAGATAGCGTCTCTTGAGGAGAGAATCAACGACAAGGTCGATACGTACAGCAAAGGAATGATGAGGCGTCTTTTAGTTGGGCGAGCTCTCATGATCGATCCGAAACTCGCTATACTGGACGAGCCCACCTCCGGATTGGATGTGATAAACGCTCAGGAGGTGAGGCATATAATAAAAGATTCGACAAAAAGAGGAACCACTGTGTTATTATCCTCGCACAACATGTTAGAAGTTGAGTTTTTATGCGACACCATAGCCCTGATAAATGAGGGGAAGATAGTTGAAGAAGGAAAACCTCAAGAGTTAAAGAAAAAATATAACGCCACCAACATTGAAGAGGTATTTATCGGGGTGGTACAATGAGCGATCTGACGAACATAATAATGAAAGAAATGAAAGAACTACTTACTCCCTCCACGATCATCCCTATAATTCTAATGGCTTTTTTATTCGGGGCAATGGGAAATATGATGGGTGGTATTGAAGAAGAACTTAAAGAAAAGCCAGTCATAGGTCTCATCAATGAAGACAGTGGTGATCTTTCTAAAATTGCCACCAACATTCTCAATGAACATGCAGAAATTATCTACGAAGGCAGCAATGTGGAGGAAGGCTTGGAAAAAATAAAAGAAGAGGAAGGTACCGCACTGTTGGTGATATCTGCGAATTTTAGCGAGGGCATCTACGCAAATAATCCCGGAGAGATAGAGGTATACTGGATAATGAGGGGTGCCGGGGTTATGGATTCTATATCTTCTGGAGTTGTTGATTTTTTGATTGGCGCTGCCGAACAGGAGATATCAAAAGCACTCATAGAAAATGACGTACATTCAGACGTTGTTCTAAATCCAACTTTTAAGAATGAAACAACAATTTTTAAAAACAAAGAGATGAAAGGAGTATCCCCAAGCCAAATAAGCGGAATTTTAGTATCTCAGTCTTTATTAGTGCCCATTATAATGATGATGATCATAATGATGACCGGAGGTACTGTCATTTCATCGATGGGAATGGAAAAAGAAAATAAAACGCTGGAAACATTGCTTACACTTCCGGTAAAGAGAAGTGAGATAGTGATTGGTAAGATAGCCGGAAGTGCCATTGTAGGATTGTTAATGGCGGTTATCTACATGGTAGGATTTGGTTATTATATGAGTTCGTTAGGAATGTCGTCAGAGGTAAATTTGGCAGATCTTGGATTGACATTGGGTATGAACGATTATTTCCTCGTCGGTGTTTCGGTATTTATAGCACTCTTAGCAGCATTGTCACTCTGTATGATCCTCGGGACATTTGCTGAAAATTACAAGAGTGCACAGATGCTTAATCTCCCCATCGTAGCTCTTGCTGTTTTGCCCATGTTCGTGATAATGATGAAAGATTTTGATACACTGCCGTTAATACTGAAGATAATCATATTTGCGATACCATTTTCCCATCCAATGATGGCCATGAGGTCTCTCATGTTTGATAACTATCTCTTCGTTCTCGTTGGTATTGCGTACATAGCGATCTTTTCGGTGGTAATGATGTGGATCATTGTAAAAATATTCAGTACTGAAAGGGTATTGACTGCAAAGCTTTCTTTACCAAAGTTTAAAAGAAAGATCCTATGATCGTTATTAAAGCAAGGGGACATCCTAATATAAAAGCGACACACAAAACAACAATAGAGATAACTAAAGATAGCTATCTAACAGGCAGGGGAGACTGCATTCTGGGAATAAACGCAGATAAAGGATTGAGAGATCTAAAAGAGTTCCTGAATCAGAATAAAAAAAGGAGGATACAAGTAGATCTCATGGTGGAGAACCTTGTTGAAAACATAAAAGGCTATCTTGATCCTAGATTAACTTTTTTGGATGAAAACGATATCGTAATAAGAAAAAGTTCGTATGTGTGTGATAGGACATTAATGATACAGGCAGATAAATCTGCCGCCGAAATAAATAGAAAAATAGTACGGAAATTAAAAGAGGGAGGGAAAATGATCCTCAAAATCTCTGTAATCTGATGTGACCTCTTGTACAATATTTTCTATAAATTCATTTCTCCCTATAGATTCTTATATTGGCGGGTGTTACGAGGATCCTTGAGTCTCCTACACCTACTATATCTCCTCCAATACCTTTACAGATTCCTTTGAGCTGTTCTATGAGTCTCCTGAGTTCTGTTGGGTCTCTTTCGGCTATAGGGGTCACATTTCCAAGAACTATGTTTCCGTCATTGAGTTCTTTCGTGATTTTTTGTATATCTGATTCACTTCTGACCGTCATGGGCTTTACGTACGTGATACCAAACTCTAAAAAATCTTTACTTGTGAGGATATCCTCTTCGTATTCTATACCTTCTATTCCTCTCAATTCCGTTTTTTGTTCTTCCTTTTCTTTCTTTTCGACTTTTTTTAGTTTTCTATCGCCAAAAATCTCACTTAATCGTGGCATGATCTTACCTCCTCTGGTAGATTATCACTAAAACCAGAAATGTAATTACCATATAAAAAATGATGTTTATCTTTGAAAAGATACCTCCTGCACCTCCACCAAAAGGGGATCCTGTTTGATCTGTTGGAGGTGGAGTTTTCCCTTCCCGTATGCTTTCCATTGCTTCCTCACAGATATCAGACATAAGGCAGTGATTGGCTTTGTCATAATACTCCTTAGCTTTTAGGTAGTATTCTTTTGCCTTTGCCACATCTCCTAAAAAGTAATAATGCTGTGCAGGCTCGAAATTTTCATTCCCTTGGATCTCAAATATCTCTTTTTCGATTTTTAAAGCCATGTTAACATTTCCTGATTGCTCATACATATTTTTTGCGTTTATATAAAACTCTTTTGCTTTGGAATACTCACAGCTTTCATAGTACTCCTGTCCTTTAGCATAAAACGAATAGGCCTCATTTCTAACCTCTATAGTAACCTTTTCTTCAATAAAAAATTCTTTGTTATATCTGTCGTGATATATGGCTTGAATAGAGATTATATAAATACCGACCCCCAACTCGTTGAGGTATACCCTATACTTTCCCGAGATCTCCTGTCCACCGATAAGTTCATTGATGCTTTCAGGGTTCTCACTTTCATAATCAAAATAAAAATCATCCGAGAAGATTCCAAATGAGACCTTGTATACAGAGATCGTACCCACATTCTTTAATTTAAACGGCACGTCCAGAACCGTAGTGATTATACCACAGTCTTCTGCCTGGATTAAAAAGGATTTGATATCGAGAGTGAGTAAAAGAGATGGTGTTGTTCTGTACACATCTATATACGCATACAGAGGAGGATCTGAGACGAATGGCACGCATCCTTCTTCGCACCTTCCTTCTAATACATCCAGAGCTATGGGAATCTCAAGCTTCATCGCAGGTATAGATTCACTGAGTCTTATCTTAAGAGTCACGGTCTCCTCTTCATTGATATCCATGAGATGGGGAAGTTTCTGCTCTCCTACGATGATCTCTATGTATTGAAGTACGTCTTCAGGAATTATAAGTTCATCAATATAGACCTTACCGTCATACATTCTCGTTCCTATAGTATTCTTAACTGTAATTGTGAACTTTACCTCCTGCCCCGGCAAAGCGGTGGGTGGAGCTTTTATTACCATTAAAGGTGCTTTTGGGAGTCCCTGCACCTGGGCTTCGTACATTGCACCTGAGTTCAACAAAAAAATAATCAGGAAAACTATCGAATATTTTTTGTTCATAAGAGTTTACTGTTTCAGAAAGTATATAAATTTTTTGGATGAGGTTAACCCAGTAACATTTTTATTCTTTGGGGCTATATTGGGCATATGTACAAGAAAAAAGTATATTTTATCCAGCCTTCGATAACATATCATTCGAGAACAGAAAGATTTTGTGTGGAGCTAATAAAATCCGAGCTTGGGGAGGATATAGAGATAATAAATCCTGCAAATTTAAGTGTAAAACGTATTAAAAACTGGAAAGAAGAAATAAGAGAGATTGACACTGTCGTGGGTATGGCTCTGGAAGAAAAGTATGTGATAAGTGTATGGACTGTTTTAGAATATGCCGAAAACTTAAAAAAGCCGATATATACCATAAGAATTGGAGAAGCGACATCCAATTGGGGCAAAGGGATATTGAGGGATGTGGAGAAGCTTTCTTTCGAAGAAACAAAAAGATTCACAAGATCGATTTCATTCGAGGACGGAAAGCATATGTTTAGAAGTATGATCTTTGGAAAAAGGAGCAAATATTAACAAGTTTTTTAAATCTTAGTTCTTAACGATTCTTATGATCGTGATAATTGTTTTTATTTCCACCTTAATACTAACGTATCTCACTGCAAAATACATGGAGTCTATAGGGAGGATGGGAAAAGATATCCACAAGCCGTACGATATATGGCTGCCCGAATCGTGTGGGATCGCTTTTATAATTCCTTACATGATCTTTTTATTGTATATACGTGAGTTTTATTTTTTCATGACTCTCGGATTGATAGCTCTAATAGGGCTTTATGACGATTTTAGAGGGATTTCCCATAGAAAAAAAGTTATTCTATGCTTTTTGGCTGGAATACCCTTAATCTTTTCTATAGAAAATAGAGGAATAACTTTCATACTTTGTGAACTCGATTTCTCGTATCTTTACTATATTCTGGTACCCGTGGGAATAGCAGCAGCTGCGAATGCCACGAATATCCTTGCAGGTTTCAATGGTGAGGCCGTTGGAAGCGGGATAATTGCCAGCACAGCATTAGCGGTGTCCATGATAGTAATTGGGAAAGATCATTCCATAATACTGCCGTTTATAGCAGTATTGACAGCTTTTTTGATTTTTAACAAGTATCCTTCAAAGGTTTTTCCTGGAGACGCGGGGACGTTAGGGATAGGATGTGTCATTGCAGGTATAGGTATCCTGAACAAAGTAGAGTTTATAGCAGCTGTGTGTCTGTTTCCGCAGATACTGGAGTTTTTCCTGAAACTGAGGGTCAGATTCTCCGGAAAATCGTATGGCGCTACAAAAATAGAGAATGGAATTCTTGTTCCCCCAAAATATCTTTCTGTCGCCAACTTTCTTACATCTCACTTTCGTCTCAATGAAAAGAAGCTCATTTTACTCATATGGACGATTTCAGCGATTTTTGGCGGTATTGCAGTATGTCTATCCTTTTTTTATTAGAGAAAAAACTGTTCTAAAATGAAAAAACAGATTATATCTTCAAAAAATCATTTTTTAAACTGAAAAAAAGAAAGGAAAAAAGGATTTCGAAAGAAAAATTTATATATTACTCATTTAGATTCTAAAACATGTGTGGAATAATCGGAATTGTATCCCAGGGATACGTATCCTCAAAGGAGATAATAAAGGCACTGAAAAGATTGGAGTATAGAGGGTATGACTCTGTCGGGTATGCTTTAAACGATGGAACGATAGAAAAAGATACAGGTCAGATAGCCGTCTTTTTAGAAAAAATGGAAGATAAAAAATTCAAAACAGGAATCGCACATACGAGATGGGCGACGCATGGAGGAGTTAGTAAAGAAAATGCGCATCCCCATCCGGACTGTTCTGGCAATTTGATAATAGTTCACAACGGTATTATAAAAAATTATCTTGATATAAAAGATACCCTCCTCAAAAAGGGGCATGTTTTCAAATCAGAAACAGATTCAGAGATTATCGCCCATTACTTTGAGGAAAAATTAAAGAATAAAGATATGAAACAGGCTATTGTAGATTTCATGAAAGAAACAAAGGGAACATTTGCAGTGTTAATGATAAAAAAAGGAGAAAATGAGATTTATGCCTTTAAAAGAGATTCTCCTCTCGCTCTGGGCATAGGCTCAAAAGAGTTCTATCTCTCTTCCGATATTTACGGATTTTCCGATAAAACGAGCAAAGCTATATTTTTCGATGACGACGAGTTCGCAATTATAGGAGAAGAATATAAATTTTATGATAAAGAGGGAAATCCGATAGAAAAGGAAGTTAAAGAGTTTGAATGGGGCTTTTTTGAGGAAGAAAAAGAAGCGTATGAGCATTACATGATAAAGGAGATAAAAGAGGAAGGAAAGACCGTGAGGAGAATTATTAACTCGTTAAATAATGAACAGCACAAAAAAATTCTGGAACTCAATGAGATGATCACGAACGCAAAAAAAGTATGCTTTATAGCTTCAGGAACGAGCTACTTTGCAAGTCTTCTCGGCGTTTATTTTTTGAACAGAGTGAACGTAGAATCCCAGGCCATTATAGCTTCAGAGTTCAAACATTTTATTAAAATAGATGAAAATACTCTGATTGTAGCCATTTCGCAGTCCGGAGAAACTATGGACGTTCTCAAAGCACTGAAATTTGCGAAAAAGAAAAAAGCGAAGATAGCGTCCATAGTTAACGTTCCCTACTCCAGCGTTCAGCGGATCTCCGATCTTTCTCTGGAAATACTGGCAGGACAGGAAATATGCGTTGCCGCTACAAAAACGTTCATAAATCAAATCTCCCTCCTTCTCTACCTAGCAAATCTGAATGGTTTGAACGTAAACCTCGATACTCTCCATGAACGAATACAGGAAACTATAGAAAATAATGAAAAGAAAGTGGAAGCTCTTGCACAAACGCTGTACAAAAAGAGAGACATTTACGTTCTCGGCAGAGGCTTTACCTACCCCATAGCACGAGAGATCGCGTTAAAACTTAAGGAGATACCATACATACACGCGGAGGGAATGATGGGGGGAGAATTGAAACATGGAACGCTTGCTTTAATAGAAGAAGGCACCCCTGTGATCTCGCTGATAGCATACAGCGATGACGAGATGATCTCGAACACAAAAGAGGTGGAAGCGCGAGGGGCGAGAGTAGTAACAATCTCCAATGACGAAAAGATAGATCCTGATTTCTATCTACGAACATCGAAAGACGAAAAGTTCGCGATCACTGCCACCATCATCGGTCAGTTACTCGCATACTATATCGCCAGAGAAAAAGAACTCCCCATAGACAAGCCGAGGAATCTTGCTAAAAGTGTGACGGTTGAGTGAGGTGGAGATCACTCGTTATTTTTAGGTGTTTTTTTCCGCCTTTATTTTCTCTAAAGCTACTTTTACATACGTTCGAACATCACTAATTTTATCTTTCAGAAGGCGTATGCCGTTTCCGCCCGAAGCCGCTTCTATATAACTCTATTTTCTTATTTCTATCCTGGGAACATCTGCTTAATCATAACTAAAACGTTAAACGAAGTTTTAGCCATATTTACAACAATAGTTTCAAACTCTTCATAGTCCAAACCAGTCATAGGGCGACGGAAAAACAAGAAGACTGGGTTTCCTCCAGGGCCAAGGGAGAAATGGCCAACACCTGTGGCAAAATTGTTCCAGAGAAGAAGTTGTTTATAAAAGGCTTCAAGATTCTTCTTAGGTGGGGGGACCAGTCCTACGCTTACGTAGAGATTACCCTCATCATCACCTAAAAATGCGCCTACCTCAATCTTGAGTCCTTGATATTGCAGAAAAGTGGCGGTTGCTGTCTTGCCAGATTCGAGTACTAACTGTTTAGCCTTCCGATCTATCTGGGGTATATACTCGTTCAAAATCCTAACACTCGCTTTTAAATCCATTTTCTTTCCCTCCTTTCGTTTCTTGTTAAAAATGATGGTTGAATGATTTCTTACAAACTAAAAATATTCCATTACCCCAGTAATTTTGGAGTAGTGCGAACAGATAGTTCATTTTTTCTATTCATTTTTCCATCATATTTCTTTCAAGCTATTTAATATTCCATTTCAATGATTTTTATATTATTAAAATATTTAAAACTTTCTATCGTTTTGCATAAATAGAAAATCAACCGACTACATCAACGTTCTGAAAAGAAGATACTTCGGCACCCTCGGAATTAACCATTTAATGTAACTTTTGTACGTTCTTTTCAAAGCGGGAACTTCAAGATACTTATCCACGATCTCCTCGTTACTGGTAAAGATTTTAAAGAAGATTCCAGGAAAACGATGCATCGTCCTTGAAAGCATCAGCGAATATTTTAAATTATCGGCAAATTCTCGTTCACAGACTGATTCATACTTCTTCAATGAGCTTAACTTATTTTTATTTAATAGAATGTCAGATATTATCTCTGCAGCTATCTGTCCGGATCTTACTGCGTATGCAATGCCTTCTCCACAAAATGGATCTACGAATCCTGCAGCGTCACCACTCAGGACGACTCTTGAACTCACGATATTTCGTTTTATTCCTCCGGCAGGGATTAAATGAGCTCTCAATTCATACTTGTTGTTAAAGCCATTGTCACGTAAAAAATTTATCATTGTTTTCTTCGGATTGGGTAAATTCTCTGCCAGTCCACCTATCCCTACGGAGTAGTAATTTTTATGGGGAAATATCCAGCCGTAACCCATATTTGAGATACCAAAGTGGATATCTATAGCATTGTGGATGTATCTCTCTATTTTTTTATTCTCCTCTTCAATTTCCGTAACCATACATATGCCGTATTCATTCCTTTTATCTCCCCTTCTTATTCGATTTTTAAGTTTCCCCTGCGAGCCTTCCGCTACAATAACGAATTTCGCTTTATATACATCAGCATTGGTGTATACCTTTACATGTTCGTGATTTTCTTTATAATCGATAACTTTTTCTCCCATCTTTACTTCAATTCCAGTTTCTTTGGCCTTTTCCAATAAATAATTGTCCAGAACGCTTCTGGTTACCAGGGTTGCTATTCGATACTCTTTGTGTTTTTCAATAACCTGGTCCCTGAAATGTACCCTGGCTCCAAATATGTCTCTCTCGCGAATGTATTGAGGAATAGTAAAATCAAGGTACGACATTGCCTGTTCAGAAAGAGCTCCTCCACAAGGTTTGTATCTCGGGAATGTTTCTTTTTCGATTAAAAGAGTTTCTAAACCCATATTCCCTGCGATCCTGCCTGCTGCTGATCCGGAGGGTCCGCCGCCTGCAATAATTAAATCGTACATAGTTATACAGACTCTTGTTTCTCTAATTATTTAAATATTTCTATAATTTGTACAAATATCTAATCTCTTTTTGCTTAGCTAACAGAAACCAATAATGTCATATATGAGCTTTTCTTTCAGCCTTTAATTGTCCAAGTTTCAAAATTTGAGAACTTCCTGGTATCCCTCCAGATCCAGCAGCCCGTGACCAGATATATTAAAGGCAATAACCTTCTTCTCATTATTCTTCTTGCACTTTAAAGCTTCGTCAATGGCACAACAAACACTATACGCAGATTCCGGAGCCGGTAAAAACCCTTCTTTTTGAACAAAGATCTGGGCCTTCTCAAATACATACTTCTCATCCGGTGGATAAGCAATTGTATCCAGCATCCCCTTATGCCTCAGCAAGCTCAAAATTGGTGAACACCCGTGATATCGTAACCCATCTCCCTTTATAGGTACCATTTTCACCTTGTGTCCCAAAGTATACATCTTCAACATAGGCGTCTTTTCAGCGTGATCTGCAAAATCATACCTGTACTTTCCCTGTAAATTGGGAGAAGCCTCACTCTGTGCCGCAATGAAATGTATCTCCTTCTTTTTCTTCAAGAGATCATGATAGAACGGAATGGCAAACCCACCGAAGTTGGACCCGCCACCTATACAGGAAATAACCACATCAGGATACTCATCAATCAACTCAAACTGTTTCTTGGTCTCTTGACCAATTATGGTCTGGTGCATCAAAACATGGTTTAAAACTGATCCCAGAGCGTAAGCTGTTTTTGGATCTCTATCTGCTTCTTCCAGCCCTTCAGATATGGCAATTCCTAAAGAACCAACATGTTGCGGATCTTCCTTTAACAACTCTCTTCCGACTTCAGTCTTATCGCTGGGGGAGGCATACACCTTCGCCCCGTACATTTCCATGAAACTCCTTCTATCACGCTTCCAGTTGTACACTGCCCTCACCCAGTAGATAGTGAGATCTAACTCACACAGACGGGCAGCATACGCCAAAGCTGTTCCCCATTGACCGGCCCCAGTTTCCGTGACTAACTGCTCAAATCCTTCTGTTGTCGCATAGTACGCCTGGGCTAAAGCTGTATTCACCTTATAAGATCCTGTAGGAGAG
>JAGLWR010000160.1 GCA_023133315.1 Methanomicrobia archaeon
GTTTGACAGTTTTTATAAATTCTTCAGGGTCTTTTGTGTCCAAGCATATGGGAAACGCATCCACGCCTCCAAGATATTTGAACAGTAAAGCTTTTCCTTCCATGACGGGGAGAGCGGCTTCAGGTCCTATATTCCCAAGACCGAGAACTCTCGTTCCGTCAGAGACGATGGCTATAGTGTTCCATCGATTCGTCAATTCGAACGATTTTTCTTTGTCTTTTTCTATTATTTTGCACGGCTCTGCAACCCCGGGTGTGTACCAGATAGCAAAATCATTAAAATCTCGAATGATGCATTTGGAGACGATCTCTATCTTCCCTCTATAAAAAGGATGCAGTTTTAACGCATCTTCTCCAGGTTTCTTAGCCTTTTTTAAAAGTTCTTCTTCGTCCATACATTGTATTTTGACTTGATATAAAAAAGGTTTTGTTAGTTACTTTTTAATATGCGAGAAACAATTAAGATCAATGACAAGACTTCAGGAAAAGAAAATGCTTCTGGATAAATACTTCAGAGTAAATGAAAAAACTGAGTATTTGTTGAGAAGAAGATTACATCTGGATTTTAATTTAGATAATATTAAACATGTAACAGATGAAGAACTTTCAGATCTTTTTGAAGATTTAAAAAAATATAATATACCGAAAGATAATTTTTATGGACAGTACTATACGGTCACAGATGGCAATTTCAGTTTAAGGCCTTCTTGGGAAGAGATGAAGGAGAAGATTCTGGAATGCGTTTACAGTGGAGAAGGAGAAAAAGTTTACAGGATTTTAAAGCTTTTAGAGAGGAAAACAGATTATGTACTCATAAAAACTAAGGTTTTCAACTGCAGAAAAGCGTTGGATATGTTACTGGGAAGAGATATAATAAAAAAACAGTTTTCCCGGGGAAGAACTATTTACTATCTGCGCGACGAGATCAAATTCTTAGTAAAGAACATTTTGTATAGGGTAAATTTAACAGAAGAAACAAAGATAAAATCTAAACTGGCAAAAGAAGAGTTAATGGAAATGAGGAGGATGGATCTGGAGTTTGAAAATTATTTATCGGAGATATCTGGATATGAAAGAGTTGATCTTGATTTTCTTCTGGATTATCTCAAAAAAAGCTTTGGAGAATTGTATTTTGATATCTTTTTGAGCATTATACAGCAGTACTCTTTATCTGACGTGAATATAATCAATTCATCCAACGAAACTGTTATGAAAACAGGATTCAATCTGGCTTTTTTTGGGGACCCGGGAACAGGAAAGACATTCGCCATAGATACTATAATCAGAGGAGAGGAAACTAAGAACATCCCTCCTCACGGGCTTCCTGGAAGAAATAGATACTGTGGAGGCATGACGGCTGCACGTTTCATAAGAATCGGAGAGGCGTACCAAAACAGGAAATTCAATTTTATTATCCCTGAGTTCAATGACTGGTTTAAATATAGAGGAATGGTAGAACCCATGAAGTTAGCAATGGAGCAGAGAGAGATAAAGTATGAGATAAAAGACGAGGTCGTAGGTCCCTATAAGTTTGAATCTTTCTTTACAGTTAACTACAATACAAAGATCTACGACAGAGGATATAAAATTACAATTCAGGACCCGAATTTCAACGCAATAGAAGATAGAATGCTTTGCAGGCTTCACAGGCTTACACAGGAAAGGTATAAAGCCATCGCAGAGAGCCAGAAAAATGTAGCGCTGGGGAAGATAGATCTCAGAAAAAGTAGAGAGATCAGGGATCATCTAACGTACATTTATGCATGCGGTCAGGGGTACGGGGGTTTTTACAAACCTGTACTTCTTGAAGAAAGAGTTTATGAAACTATGGAGGATTTGAGGGATAAGATTCTCGATGAGGTCGATGACATAAGATTCTCACCGAGACTTGAAAGCAGATCAATACAGTTGGCATGTTCTATCTCTTTATTGAATTATCTGAAATATGATTCTTTCGTAGAAATAGATAAAAAGGCTCTGAATTTAGCCTTAAGATTCTTTTTGGAAGAGATATGGATGAGAAGTAGAGAATCTTTTGATTTGAATAAGTTTTCAGGATATATGAAATGATTATCTATTGACCAAATCTTTCGCTATCTTATCAGTTTTCTCTATTATCTTTTCTTCGTCTAACGTCAGTATCTTTCTATTTTGCATCACAAATCTGCCGTCGATCATGACATCTTTTATAGCGTCTGTATTCATAGAGTAAACGATATTCGATATAAGATTGTGTTTCGGGTTTAGACTTGCAGCTTTTAAGTTTATAAAAATCATATCAGCTAAATATCCTTCTTCTATCTTTCCTATTTTCAGATTTAGAGCTTTTCCTCCATTTTCTGTAGCTATTTTCAAAGATTCCTCGGCTTTGAGATTTTTGGGGTCTTTCAGTTTATGTATCAATGCCATTATCTTTAAATCTTCAAAAATATTCAGAGAATTGTTGGATGCAGTTCCATCAGTTCCCAAAGAAACCAAGATACCATTTCTCAACAACTCGGGAATGGGAGCTATTCCGGATGACAACTTTAGGTTTGACACGGGATTGTGCGAGATTTTTACATTTTTCTCTTTGAGTATCCGAATTTCATTTTCCGTTAAATGAACGGCATGAGCTATCAACACATTCTCACCCAAGAAATCCTTTAAATATTCCATGGGTTTCATTTTATACTGTTTCTCAATATTCTCTACTTTATTTTTTGTTTCCGAGACATGCATGTGTATATATTTGTTGTATTTATCGGCAAGCTCTTTTATTTTCATTAAAAACTCTTTTGAACATGTATACGGTGAATGGGGTCCGAACATGAAGTTAGTTCTATCGTTTTTCTCGCATATTTTCATTATTCTCAGAGATTCTTTTATCTCTGTTTCGCCTTTTTTGGGGTCAAAAAGTTCTATACATCCATGAGTTAAAACTCCTCTGATTCCAGATTCTATGACCGCATCAGCTACTCTGTCCATAAAAAAGTACAT
>JAGLWR010000161.1 GCA_023133315.1 Methanomicrobia archaeon
GGCCCGAATACACCAAAAATGCTTGGAATCGAGAATAAAAAACCAGAGATAACTGATTCGAGTATAGTACCTGTTTCTGTTCAAAATTTAAAAGTCATGTCTATGGCTTTTTTACTCCCAAACACGGATGCTCCAGTTATATGGAGAGGGCCCCTAAAAATGAAGGCAATATCGCAGTTTGCAAATGATGTTGCCTGGGGAAAGCTAGACTATATAATCGTAGATTTACCTCCGGGAACAGGAGATGAACCTTTAAGTGTAGCCCAGTTATTGAAATCAGATGGCGCTATCGTTGTGACAACTCCGCAGGATGTTGCTCTATTAGACTCACGAAAAGCGATAAACTTCTCAAAGGAATTAAATGTCCCAGTTATAGGAATAATAGAAAATATGTCAGGGTTTATCTGTCCGCACTGCGGAAAGGAGATAGATCTATTCAAAAAAGGGGGAGGAGAAAAAGCATCTAAGGATATGAATGTTCCATTTTTAGGAAGTATTCCAATCGACACAAAAATTGTTGAATCCAGTGACTCTGGAACTCCCTTTATATTGGATAATGGAAACTCAAAAGCGAAAAAAGCTTTTGAGGATATAGTTTCAAAAGTTGAGAAATTTTTTGAAAAAAATAAGAAAGAGGTGATATAAATGCCAGGATTTGATGGAACAGGGCCAATGGGAATGGGTCCTTTAACAGGAAGAGGTATGGGTTTTTGTACAGTGCCATACTCAGGGTATGCACCATACCCAACGACATCCTCCTACACACCAACATACGGATATCCAGCAATGTATGGGTATAGGCCTTATTTCTTCCCAGGAATGGGAAGAGGCCGTGGTATGGGGCGTGGTAGAGGAAGAGGAAGATGGTAAATAGAATAAAAAAGAGGTGATATAAATGAGAAATAGATGGATGTATTATGCAACAGGATTGCCTGGATGGATGAGATTTGGATTTAGCCCGGGATGGATAGGTAGAAGTCCTAGTGGATTGCCACCCGCTGCTCAATATTTGATGCAATCAGGACAGATGCCGCAATTCACTGAATTTTTGGGAGCATCTCAAATGCCTTCTTATCAGGGTATGCCAATGGCTCCTCAAAATATGCCAAAAGAGCAGGAAATACCAATGCTTGAAAACCAAGCTAAACTGATAGAAGATCAGTTAAAACAGATAAAAAAGAGACTTGAAGAACTTAAAAAATAAAGAGGTGATAAAATGAAGATTGCTGTTTCAACTATGAATGGAGGACTTGAAGATAGTGTATCTCCGATGTTTGGAAGATGTAGAAATTTTACCTTTGTAGATATAGAAGGAAAAAAGATCAAGAATGCAACTGTTGAACAAAATCAGTTTGCAGGTGCAGTAGGCGGCGCTGGAATCCAGGCTGCACAGTTCATAATCAATGAAGGCGCAGATGTTATAATTGCAGGAAATTTCGGTCCAAATGCTACTTCAGTTTTTTCTCAATCTAAAATTAAAATAGTATCTACACAGGGAAATGTAAAAGATGTAGTGACAAAATATATAAACGGGAATCTAAAAACAACTGCGCCGCAAGCGTCATCTGGAATGGGCAGAGGAATGGGACGTGGTATGGGGATGGGAAGAGGAATGGGCATGGGATTTGCCCAGCAGCCTACAGCGCCACCAGTAACAAAGGAACAGGAAATACCAATGCTGGAGAACCAGATGAAACTGATAGAGCAACAATTGGAACAGATAAAGAAGAGACTTGAAGAATTAAAGAAAAAATAGAGGTGTTGTTACTTGGATAAGATAATAACAAAAAGCATTGAGGATTATCTCAAAGTAATATATATCCTTACAAAGGAAAAAGGATTTGCTAAAACTTCAGATATTTCTTCAGCTCTTAATGTCCAGCCGCCAAGTGTTACAGAGATGATACAAAAACTTAATAAGATGGGATTTGTTTCTTATGAAAAATATAAGGTGATTACACTTACAAAAAAAGGAGAAAAACTGGCAAAAAATGTATATAAGAGAAATGAAACACTCTTCAATTTTTTGAAGATTATAGGTGTAGAAGAAAAGATAGCGGAAAACGATGCATGCAAAATTGAGCATGATCTAACTCCAGCAACTACGAAACATCTGACAAAGTTTGTGAAATTCGTTCAAAGTTCACCGCGTAATCCCAAATGGCTGGATCATTTTAGATATTACAGCAAGACGGGAAAACATATAGAATGTAAAGAAGAGGTGTTGAAATGAGAGGTCAAAATACTGGAAGAGGACAGGGGAGAAGAGGAATGGGCGGAGGACAGGCCCTGGGCCCCGGGGGAGAATGTGTGTGTCCACAGTGTGGATACACTGCACAACATCAATTAGGTACCCCATGTTTTAATATGAAATGTCCCAAATGTGGAACTCAAATGATAAGAAAGAGGTGAATGAGATGAAAATAGGAATTCCTGTAATGGATAAAAATGGATATGAATCTATAATAGGACAGCATTTTGGTAGAGTACCGTACTTTGCGATAGTAGATATGGAAAAAAAAGATATTTCTTTCATAGACAATACAAGCGAACATTTTGGAGGAATGGGGGCGCCTCCAGAGCTTTTAAGGAGTAATAATGTTGAGATCATGTTGTGCATGGATCTCGGCAGAAGAGCAATCCGTATGTTCGAAGAGTTTGGAATAGAAGTATATGTAGGTGCAGTGGGAACAGTGAAGAACGCGGTGGATAATTTTAATAATGGGAATCTCGAAGAAGCTACTGACAAAAATGCGTGCACGCAACATAAATACCGAGATAGATAATATAAAAATTAAAAATTTTATTCCTCAAAAGATGATACTATGATAATCTCGGTAGCCTCGGGTAAAGGCGGGACTGGAAAAACTACAGTCGCAGTAAATTTGGCTTTATCACTGGAAGACGTTGAACTTCTAGACTGTGATGTAGAAGAGCCAAA
>JAGLWR010000162.1 GCA_023133315.1 Methanomicrobia archaeon
GGAACTTTTACTCCCCATTTTAAATCCCGTGTTATGCATCGTGGTTCCAGACCTTGCTCTATCCATGCTAAAGGAAGGTTTTTTATTATCCCCGACCAGTTTCTCGATTCCACCCACTTTTTTACTTTTCCAGAGAGTTGTGGAAGATCCAGGTAAAGATGTTTCGATCTCTTTAAAACTGGTGAAGAACTACAGACGATACATCGAGGATTTATCAACTGCGTCGGATCGAGAAGCTGCGTGCACTCGTCGCACTGATCTCCATTTGCGTTCGGATTTCCACAAAACGGGCATTCTCCAACCACATAGGTATCAGGTAAAAATTTCTCGCACTTCCCGCAGTATAACTGCTCTATCTCTTTCTCGAAGATGTAACCATTTTCATAGAGTTTCGAAAATATGTGTCGGGTAAGTTCATGATTTTCTTTACGCGATGATCGTCCAAAGTGATCGAATTCAACTCCCATCCACGCGAAGATAGTCAATATTTTCTCATGCATCACCTTACAGTATTCTTCAGGGCTCATGCCCCTCTTTTCAGCCTCTATCTCTGTTCTGGTGCCGTGTTCATCTGTGGCACAGATATAAATAGCTTTTTTCCCACTTATCTTCAAAAACTTTGAAAACACATCCGCTGAAAGTATCGGAACGAGGTTTCCAAGGTGGGGAACGTCATTTACATATGGTAACGCTGATGTTACGAGGTATTTCACGTGCATTATCGAGTTTTTAATATTAACAGATATAAAAAACTTTCTATTTTTTGAAGCAATTTTATTCTGGTAGGGAATATGTGGGGGGGGCAATGTTAGAATCCAGAGTTTGGAATACAAATACATGGGATCAAAAATGGTGAGGTCTCATATCCCAATTCTGTCTTTATAATCCATTAATTTCTCTTTCTATTTTCTTAAAGAAACTATTCCCCTTAAAGTATCTCCAAGTATTTACCCTATTGCTTCTAGGGACACACCAACGTTCCTTCCAAAAATTAAATAATTCTATAAATGGTCTATCATACCATAATGGTTTACTGTTATTGTGTATCACTTCATACAAGTTTCTAACATTAGAAAAGAAATAATATCCTCTTTTTATGTTATGATAAATGAATGTTGGTATTTTCAAGTGCCTAAATGCATTAGATATTAATTTTAGCTTTCTAGAAGGTCCAGTTCCATAACCTCTTTTTGTGTTTATTTTCTTTTCTTTTAGGTATCTAAGACACTCTAGATATAAGTCTTCGGATAAGTGAAAAGTACCAGAACCCGAAGTGAAACCAATAAATTTGCTTACTACCTCTCCATTGTACTTTATTCTCTCATATACGCTACTTTTACCATAAGCGCTTGTAGTTGTAATGAACAAGAGTCTATTTGGCAATCTCTGTTTTTTTAGTAATGTTTCCTTATTTCTATATTTCTTTGCATACAATCTTCTCACTTCATTTGATGTTAAGGATAAAGCGACCATTTTTCCACCAAGCAAATTGTTATATGGTGGAAGAGCGCCTATCCTTTGACCATACAGAGACTGATTTATCCAATAAGCTATATTTTTATTATTCAATCCAAGGAAACTATCTCTTACTGCAGATCTTAAAGGTGGACTTTGTAAACAAAATAATCCAAAAGGCGAATTATGATACTTATCCCATAGAATAAATTTCATCTGCCTACCAATAGGTCTATCATATGGTACAGACCACCAGATCAGATTCCACCAGAAAAAAAGTTTAGAATAAAAAGAGTTGGGATTGACTTCAATTAGTTCTAGATCTATCTTTTTGGGGTTTAATTCTTTTCCCGATATTGCATATTTTTTAACTTCTGCGATGTTTTTTATCAAAAATTTTTTATGCAATATAAGCTGTTCTTTTCTTTTTTGCCTGTTTATTCTTTTGAGTGTATTTTTTTCGCTATTCTTAGGTCTAAGATGGGGATTAATAACAAAACCCTGAGAATTTAGGGATTTAATTATTCTATTTCGTAGTTCTCCTTCATTTATTTTCATTTTCTTCACTAAAGTTAATTTTTAGAAATTTACTTGGATAATTTTCTATTTCTTATTTCTATCACTCCAACACGATTTAATATATTTCGGATTTTATCCAAGTTTCCAAAATCAATTATCCAAGTTCCCTTGCAACCTTCAGAATAATGACTAGCATTATATTCTTTTGGAGGTGCAAAAACAATGGTAACATCGGGTCTGATATAATGAAATAGAGTAATACCCAAAGATTGCATTTTTGATCCCAAAGGAGAAATATTGAAGTGATACTTATAGTGTTTCTTGTATATTTTATTATCAAGTGTTTTTAATGTTTCTTTGTAATCAAAAGTGGATACATTAAACGATGGCGAATCCTTTGGAATCCCATTAATATTTCGAAGAAGACCTGTTCGCCAACAATCCTTGTCGAGATGTGGTACACCAATGATCCAAACAACCCTGTCTTCAGGGTTTTCAAGAAGGTTTTCGTCGATGAATGCGATAACCGCTTTAGATCTCTCGGGTTTGAATGCAGCAAAGGCAATAACCGCCTCTGGCAAAGCATCAAAGTTGTACCCAGGATGTTCTCGACCGGTGAAAACATTGGCAACCCCCCTTGTAAGACCCAATTCTTCTTCACGGATCCATCCCTCTAAATTTTTCTTGATTTCCTCACGTGTTGGGTGGTAAATATCAGCCTCTGAGTAAACTATTCGAAGTTTAAGATCAAATTCAAAAAGTATTTTCAGTGCTGTAAGGAGTAACTTGGATGTGCAGACACTAATATCAAACGTGATGCTCGGATGTGTTTCTTTCTTACATAGCCGCGTAAGCATTTGCCGTAATGTGTCTGAAAACTCTTCTGAATTGCATTGCATTGATGTTACAAGAGTGGTAAATTTACTTAATGATTTTACAAGTTCTTCTCTATTTA
>JAGLWR010000163.1 GCA_023133315.1 Methanomicrobia archaeon
CAGTTATTCGCAGGAGGATATAAAAGGGGACGGACACGCAATAGAATGCAGAATCAATGCTGAAGATCCGTTAAACAACTTCACGCCGGCACCAGGAAAAATTGTGCGCTACGCAGAACCTGGTGGACCCGGTGTACGAATTGATTCCGGTGTATATCAGGGTTTCACGATACCGTCTGCCTATGATCCCATGATATCAAAGCTCATCGTCTGGGGAAGAACTAGAAATGAAGCGATAGCAAGAACGAAAAGAGCGTTGTGGGAATACCAGATCTCGGGAGTAAGAACAAACATTCCTTTCCATGAAGTGGTAATGAACCACGAAAAGTTCGTAAAAGGGGATTACACAACACATTTCATACCTAAGTACAATATTCTTGAAGAAGTTAAGAAATATGCAGAAGAGATGAGAAAAACAGGATCAAAGGCTAAAATAGTTGCTGCTACTACCGCTATCGGAGCTTTTATGCATTCAATACAAAAATGAAAATAATAAAACTAGATACAGTAGAATCCACAAACGATTATGCAAAAAAGATCGCTTCAGAGAGTGAAAATTTTACGACAATACTCGCAAAAAAACAGAGTAAAGGCAAAGGAAGGCTCAATAGAAGATGGGAATCGCCTGAAGGGGGTCTATGGGTCTCTATAATATTGAAACCTAACTTCTTTTCTTCTTTGTTGTCTTTAGTTTCCGGATTAGCTGTCTTGAAGACACTTGAATCATATGGGATATGCTCACGATTAAAATGGCCTAATGACCTTTTGGTCTCGGAAAAAAAGATCTGCGGGATCCTTCTGGAAAAGAGTTCTGATAGTATTATTATTGGAATAGGATTGAATGTCAATATATCGCACATGGATACGGAAAATTGGACATCCATGTTCGCGGAAACTAAAAAAGAATTCAATTTAGAGGAAGTTTTGGATGTTTTAATTGATCACATGAAATATTATTACAGTTTATACGAAAAAAAAGAATTTTCTAAGATTCGTGAAGAATGGAAGCAAAATTCGTGCACGTTGGGAAAAAATGTTGTGATAGAAACCTCTTTTGAAACTATTTCCGGGAAAGCTGTGGACATAGATGAAAACGGCTTCTTGATCTTGGATAGCGGAAAAAAGATAAATGCTGGAGATGTTGTTCATCTTCGGTGAGCTTTGTACTATTTTCAGTCTATACTAATCGACAAGGAACTAAATGATATCAGCATAATTCGCATAATAGTGAGTATACAATCCTTTCATTTTTCATTTCGCGAAAACGATAAAATATGAGAGAATTCGTGCAAAAAATTTTATATATTAGCGGTGCATATAAGAGAGAAAGACAAAATAAAAAGTGATATAAAATTTTAGGTGATTTGTCATGTATTACAGAACACTAGGAAAAACAGGAATTAAAGTTTCGGTTTTGGGATTTGGGTGCATGAGGCTTCCCACGCTCAAACCGGGAGAAGAAGCAATTGATCGCAAAGAGGCAATCCGGTTAATAAGAAAAGGAATTGATTCAGGGATCAACTACATCGATACAGCTTATCCGTATCACGATAAAGAAAGCGAAATAGTTGTCGGACTGGCTTTAAAAGATGGTTATCGCGAAAAAGTAACTCTAGTAACTAAATGTCCAGTGGGGATTGAGAACCTATTTACTAAACCAGAAGATTACGACAAATACCTCGATGAGCAGCTAAAAAAACTCGATGTTGACTATTTCGATATTTATCTTTTCCATGCACTTAACGAGAAAACATTCAAAGAAAATGTATTGGGGATGAACCTCATAGAAAGAGCAAAGGCAGCAAAAGAAGCAGGAAAAATCAAACACATAGGGTTTTCATTCCATGATAAACCAGAAGTACTCAAAGAAATTATAGACACAGGACATTTCGAAGTAATGCTTGTCCAGTACAATATCGTTGACCAGGTTAACGAAGAAATGATCAAATACGCTGCTGAGAAAGGTTTGGGAGTGGCCATTATGGGCACTGTCGGTGGGGGCAGACTAGCTGGCATGCCCCCAGAATCGATGCGACAATGGCTTAGTGAAGGTAGAGAGAATTTCGTGGATCTTGCCTTCAAATTTGTCTTGAGTAATCCAGATGTCTCAGTGGCTCTTTCAGGTATGGGGTCAGAAGAAATGCTTGTCGATAACCTTAACCTCGTCTCAAGAGAAAACTATGATCACTTAATAGATGACGAAAAAAAACGTATTCAGAACATTGCAAAGAAATTCAAAGAATTAACGGATGTAGTCTGTACAGGATGCGGGTATTGTATGCCCTGCCCGAACGAGGTGAACATACGATATATTTTTACATTCTTAATTCGTCATCAGATTTATGGTCAGAAAGAAGAGCCCAAAATATGGTATTCTTGGTTTGGCAAGAAAGACTGGCCACCAGGTAAAAATGCGACCGCCTGCATAGAATGCGGCGAATGTGAATCCAAGTGCCCTCAAAAAATACCCATAATCGACCAACTGAAGAAGGCTCATCGGATTCTTAGTGAGGAGGAGTAACCATGGGATCAATACTCGTTCTCTATCATTCTCAGGAATACGGCAACACTGCGGCAATGGCTGAAGCTATAGGTCAAGGCGCAAGGACAGCAGGCACCGAGGTGACATTGGTCAACACAAACGAGAAGCGGCTTGATATTGAACAGTACCGCCATTTCGATGCAGTGGCCTTCGGCTCACCGGATTACTGGGGATACATTGCTGGGGGATTGAAAGTTTTCATGGACGACTGGTACATTGCCCGAAAGTCCAATCGCCAGGGATTGGAAGACAAGCCCTATGGATTGTTCTACTCTCACGGTGGTGGTGGGGCCGTGCACGGTCCACTCGAAAAGCTCTTTAGCAGGATGGGTGCGCAGGTTGGCGAAACCATCGAGTCGTACGGCAGACCGAACGAAACTGTGC
>JAGLWR010000164.1 GCA_023133315.1 Methanomicrobia archaeon
GATTTTATAAAATTTTCGGTTTACGTCAAACCTTTATAGTAATGTATTGGTATAGGATATATTTTTGGAAATACCATAAAACTTTTATTACTGACGTACCTTTCTGTGTAAAGGAGCTGATTTTCATGGAAAATAAATATAAAGATGTATATTATACACCCCTCACTCCTCTGTCTTTTTTAAAGAGATCTGCATACGTATACAGAAAGGAAACAGCAGTAGTGTATGATGATAAACGTTATACCTTTCAACAGTTTTATGAGAGAGTAAACCGCTCTGCAAACGCATTGCACAAGATGGGAATTGAAAAGGGCGATAAAGTATCCTTTATTTCACCGAATATACCACCTCTATTAGAAGCGCATTTCAGTGTTCCTCTCTCAGGGGGAGTGCTTGTGCCTATTAATATCAGACTCAACCCAGAGGAGATGGCGTATATAATAGATAACTCTGATTCCAAGGTATTATTTGTTGATGCAGCATTCAGAGAAAACATAGAAGCGGTAAAGAATAAGATTCCAAAAATAAAGGAAATTATTACAATCAATGACACCATGGAATGTGAAGGCATGGAATACGAGGAATTTCTCAAAAGAGGGAGTAAAAAAGAAGTAGACATACCTGTACAAGACGAATATGAAACAATTACGATTAACTATACAAGCGGTACCACAGGATTTCCGAAGGGATGCATGTACCATCACAGAGGTGCGTACATCAACGCACTCGCTGAGATTATTGAAATGAGTCTAGATCACTACTCCTCGTATCTATGGATGGTGCCGATGTTTCACTGCAATGGATGGTGTTTTACGTGGGCTGTTCCTGCTGCAGGTGCCAAATCTGTATGCGTGAGGAAGATCGATCCCGCAAAGATATTTGAACTTATCGAGCACGAACATGTTACCCACATGGGCGGTGCACCAACAGTCTGGATAATGCTTACTCAGTATGCCCGCAAAGTGGGCATTGAGAAATTTCCCCATAAGATTATAATAACAGTTGCGGGAGCGCCCCCTCCCCCGTCATTACTTCGTGTTCTGGAAAAAATGGGGGCAGAAGTACGGCAGGTATACGGCCTGACAGAAACGTACGGCCCCCACACAATATGCGAATGGCATCCCTCGTGGGATACTTTGCCGTTCGAAGAACGGGCGAGAAGAAAATCGTGGCAGGGAGTACCGTACATCAATGCAGAAGTACGGGTCGTTGACGAAGAGATGAAGAATATACCTGAAGACGGCAAGACACGCGGGGAAATAGTAATGAAAGGAAATAATGTGATAAAAGGATATTATAAAAAACCAGAAAAAACTGAAGAAGCATTCAAAGGGGGGGTATTCCACAGCGGAGATGTCGCCGTTGTCCACGAAAACGGCTACATAGAAGTCATGGACAGAGCAAAAGATATTATCATCAGCGGGGGAGAAAATATCGCCTCCGTAGAGGTAGAAAAAACTATATACGAACATCCCGATGTCTTAGAAGCATGTGTCGTCCCCACACCAGATGAAAAATGGGGAGAAGTTCCCAAAGCCTTCATTATCGCTAAATCAGGGACTCATCTCACTGAAACTGATATCATATCCTTCTGCAGGGAGCGAATGGCACATTTCAAATGTCCAAAAAAGGTAGAAATTGTCAAAGAACTGCCAAAAACCTCCACAGGCAAGATACAGAAATACATCCTTCGTGAAAAAGAGTTCGCAGGAAGAGAGAAAAAGGTTTCGTGAGGTGATTCCAAATGAATAGGGCAAAATTAAATTATTTGGTCGATTTTTCGATGTTCATTTCCTTTTTAGTAACTGCAATAACAGGACTCATCCTAAAATTTTTTCTGTCGAGCGGAAAAAGATCGGGGCAGAACGAGTTTTTAGGCATTATAAAAGGTAACTGGGAGCTAGTTCATGACTGGATCGGCATATTGTTGATCTTTATAGTCATAATCCACATTGTACTGCATTGGAACTGGATCGTTTCCATGACGAGAGGATTGTTTGGAAGATCGTGAAGTGTGAAAGTGGTAGATTTACAAAAACTCCTTTTTCCTCTCATTCTCAGAAATTTGTTTAATACTACCAAAAAGTGCTATTATGGCAAAAATCATTGAAAAAAAAGAATCTTCGAATAAAATATTAAATATAATAAATAAAATAAGACTTATTGTAACTATAGTCCATTTGGACATCACAGACTCAGGCTTAATCTCTTCTTCAGAGCCTTTTTTCTTTCTCCACCCAAACAGTATAGGCTCCGACTTAATGGCTTCTTGAGTTTCCCCCATTAAATAAACACCCCCCCATAAAATCACCTATCTCATCTTTTTTTCGAGTTTTTCCCTTTTTGTGTCAATTTCTTTTATTTTCCAGTGCAGTTTGCTGTTTATCTCAGCTCCTTCTATTTTTCCTTCTTCCTGGAGTCTCAATAGCCCCAAGGTGGCTCTTCCAGGTTTGATACCCATCTTCTCAGCTATCTCCTTCGTAGAGATAGGTTCCTTTTCATTTTTAAGGATACTATATATTTTTTCATACATGTTCATGACCGAAAGTTTTTTAGACTGCTGGATATTTAAATCTTATCATCATATTTTTTAAGGTGATACTATGAGCAAGGTAGATCAGATTACTGAGTATCTCCGGAATTATATAGTACAGGATACTACAGTTCCCAGAAATATAAGAAAAGCTGCATCTGATGCGATAAATTTCCTGAAAGAAAAAGGTAAGGAAGATAAAGTCAAGGCGTATTCAGCGATAGAGATCTTGGATGGGGTCAGTAACGACCCTAATATGCCGATGCATGCAAGGACAATAATCTGGGAAGTTCTAAGTGAACTTGAAAGGGTAGAGTAAATTGAGCATCTTTAACAAGATCTTAGAGATAGATCTTTCAAAAGAAAAAAATAAAAGAATGTAAGTTAGGTTT
>JAGLWR010000165.1 GCA_023133315.1 Methanomicrobia archaeon
TTATAGAACTGAGAAACTACTCTCAGATCGTGGGAAGCGTTCATCTTGTAGAGTTCCAGATCCCGCCGTGCGGGTTATCTGAAGGATCATATACAGGCAGGATCTTCTTTTCTCTTGAGATGATCGACTCAGATTCTTACGATAACAAGATAGACTCAGTAAAAATTGTGTATAAAAAGATAACTCAAGAAAGTTTTTTAAAATTCCTGATCAAAGACACACAACTTACAGAAGAAATAATAAATTCCTATAATATAATTTCTGTAGGTGGTCCGGGGTACACTAAAACAGAAAAAGGAACAAATATCTGCAATGTATGGACAAAAACTCTTGTAGATCGTGAATTATCCGAGGTAGACTGGTATAATTCAGAGGGAGAATGGGAGTATATAGAGGATAACGGTGTCTTGATAGTTGCAGGAAAAGATAGAGAAGCCACAAGACAGGCTGCAGAAAAATTAGTCGAAAATTTATAGAAAGATTTAAATATCTCATTTTTCAAGGTTAATTATGAAAAGATATTTCATCCTTGTTCTAATTATTTTAGTTCTGGATACGATATCTGCTGAAAAGATTTATGATTTAGAATGGACATACATTACAAAAGGAGAAGTACGAAATTTGTCTCTTATGGGGAACAAGATCATTTTCTCATCGGGAGAGTATGAAGGATTTCCGGATCAATACACTGAAAATAAAATATATGCCTTTACCCTTTCCGGAACAAAGTTGTGGGAGAAAGAGTTTCCATATTTAATAACGAAAATACAGGTGGAAAAGAATATCTATTTTTCGTCAGGAAGATATTTTTACTGTTATGATTCTTCCTTTTCCGAACTATGGAAATACTCTACAAACTCAGATATTAAAGACTTTTATGTATATGATAATGAGACATTTCTATTCTTAGAGGACGGAACAATGAAGTTTCTGGATAAAAATGGGGAAGAAAAATGGGAAAGAGAGATAGAGTCCGGGATTTTTTTAATATTTGACAGATTACATTCATGTCCCAAATGCGAGCCTGAAAAAAATCTTGAAGAAATATATGTTTATGCAGGGTATTATCTCCAGCCGTACGTCTATTTTTTGGATCCTAACGGTAATATAGTTTGGAAATACAAAACAATTGAGAATGTTGAAGAAGCGTATATTGAAGATTTTGATGAAGACGGTGAACCTGAAATACTTACCATATACTATAAATTCGTATATGTAACGAACAAAGATGGATTGATAGAATGGAGCTTTAAAGCAGATGAATATATAAATGATGTGTATATATATGACAGAATATATGTTGTTGCCGGAAAAAAACTTTATATTTTAGATAAAAGAGGAAATCTAGAAAAAGAAAAGGAGTTTGAAGATCAAGTCAACTTAATTCTCGCTGAGGATATAGATAATGACGGCAAAAATGAAGTTCTCTTGGGAATGTCTCGATGGGATAAAAATAAACAAGAATGGGTAGAGAATTATCTATATATAGGGAAAAAGGTTCAGGACACAAATGGAGTAATACGATGTATGCTCTGTGTGGATTCAGATAAGGATGGCGATAAAGAGATAATTCTGGGGGCAAATGATCTTTTCTTCTTAAAAAATGATATTTTGGAGATCAAGGCTATTTTAGATGAGAAATATGGAGAATATTTAGTTCTCTATGAAAATAAAGATTTTCAAAATGCAAAAAAAGAATTTTTAGAGTTAAAAGAGGAATATACCAGTTTTAAATTCGATACAACAAAAATTGACGAAATACTGCAGAAAATAGAGAAATATGAAAATGGATACAGGCTTTATAATGCAGGAGACACAGCCTTTAATGAGGAAAAATATGATTCTGCAAAGATAAACTATCAAAATGCCAGAAAATACTTTCAGGAGTTAGGCGAGACAGACATAGTTAACGATATAGACAACAAAATAAAACTGTGCGAGGAAGAAATAGCAGAAGAGACAGAGACGCCAGAACCCAAACCTGGTATAAAAGATTATATCACAGAGAAATTTTTTATTTTGTGGGTAGTGTTGGTGCTCGGTTTAGTTGTCTTGGTGATTATCGTTAAAAGGCGGAAAAAGCGATGAAAAAAGTTACGTATCTTTTAAAAAAATATAATCTGGCACCTTTAAATATATTATCTCAGAATTTTTTACTGTGTGAAGATGTAATGGAAATGATGGCAGGGTACGCAAAAAAGACTACACTCGAGATAGGACCAGGATTGGGATTTTTGACAGAGAAAATATCAAAAAAAGCTGATAAAGTCATAGCCGTAGAAAAAGATAGGGGAATGATAAAAGTTTTAAATAACGAATATAACTTTAAAAATGTAGAAATACATCATGAAGATTTTCTCAAAACTGATTTCTCTTTTGATTGCTGTGTTTCATCTATACCTTATTCGATATCTTCGAAGATTATTTTCAAGCTCTTAGAAAAAGATCACGAGTATTCCGTTCTTCTTTTACAAAAAGAGTATACAGAAAAAATGATTCAGATGAAATCAAGACTTGGGATAATGATAAATGCGCTCGCAGATATTGAGATCATTGATTCCGTAAATAGAAAATGTTTTTATCCTTCACCAAAGGTGGATTCTCTCATAGTAAAATTAACTCCGAACAGAAAGGTAAAAACTCCTTTTTTTAGTAAAACCGTTAGAGTTCTATTTCAGCACAAAAGAAAAAAGGTCATAAATGCGTTAATCGATTCAAGTGGGGAGTTAAATGTAGAGAAAAAACAGGCGAGAAATGTTTTTTCAGGAATAGATTACAGCGAAGAAAGAGTTTTTAAACTTGATCTGGAAAAAATAGAAAAGATTTCAGAGTCTCTTGAAAAAATTCTTAAAAATAGGAATCGAGAGAACGCTGCTTAGACTGAGAAAACGATTTTT
>JAGLWR010000166.1 GCA_023133315.1 Methanomicrobia archaeon
TTGTGACAGTGTAAGATCTTGTGTTTATACAATCGCCCGTGATCGTTGCGAAAGACTCGCCTATACTAAAGCTTTCATAAAAATCTAGAACTCCATTTTTATTGACATCTATTTTAAAACTGCCTGCTGTTGCTTCTGCCTTGAAAGTGTATCCATCCAACTCTATTGTGGCATTGATGCTCTTAGTCTTTTTCTGTATTACAATATTATCGTAAAGTTTGAAACTAGTTAAGGAGATTGTGGGTCTCTCCCTCGATGATATTTTTATCTCAACCTCGAACTCTCCATCGTGGTTTCTATCCTCAATACTCAATATCTCAACTTTCAAAATTTCCTGCATAATAAAGGTATTATCACACAAGTCTAAAATATACTCTCCTATCCAGTTTCCTTCCCTGAAAACTTGAAAATATACCTTATCAGGGAACATCTCTATTTGTGCATGTTCCCAGTATCGTTTACTGACATCGAAAAGAACTATGGTGTACTCGTTCACAGCCCTCAAATCTCCTATTTCCATCCAGAATGTATATAATTCTGTATATTTCGCCTTTGGTTCTGTTTCTTCTACTAAAGTAAAGTCTATGCCTACTTGTGTGGGAGAAGCTTTGCTTAATTCTATATATTGAGGCGTGGATCTTTCATATCCAGGCTCATCGATCTCAGCTTCTCTATAAGCTTCCACTCTGTACTTCGTTCCTTCGGTATCGTACACTATGTCCTCAAATTTATAACTTCCATTAGCATCCGTTGTCGTTGTATATCGCTTCATATAACAGCAGGCAACTACTGTGGCTCCCTCTATCGGATTACTGCCCCCATCAAGAACTGCTCCTTCGATAGATCCATTCTCTTCAATTAACGCTTGTACAGAATAGGGAAATGCTAGAATCAAAACTAACACGATTACATATATCCTTTTTCCTAACGAATTCAACCTCATCATCTCGTGAGCTTTTTGAGTCTTGTCAATCTCGCTTTGAGAATTTCCAGCTCCTCAGCGGTGAGGGCTCCACCTCTAAGTCTTGACACTTCTGATTTCAACATGGCTATCTTTAAGGACAAAATCAGATTAAGTATTAAACTTACTATTGTCAGCGAAAATAAAATAGTTATATTTGCTTTTAATATCTCCATAAGAGACATTTAATCACTCCCGAAGAGAGCTTTGAAAATTCTCTTCAGTGGATTCTCTGGCGCAGGCGGAATATATTTCTCACCTAACAAATCCGCGGCAAGTTTCTTTATAGCTATCGTAGCAGAGGAGTTTGGATTTCTTACTACAAGAGGTTCCCCAAAAGCTGCAGCTCTTTTGACCTCAGGATCTTCTGGGATAATAGCCACAACTTCCGTTTCCAGAATTGTCTCTACTTCTTCTTTCGTAAGCTCTGTCATATCAAACCCAACTCTGTTGAGAACAGCACCAATTACGTGCGTCCCAAGCTTTTCAGCAACTATCTTAGTTTTCAGAGCGTCACTCATCGACGTTATCTCGGGGTTCACTACAAGAAGTAAGTTCTGTGCAGCAGCGATGGCTGTGACAGCGTCTACCTCCAGACCAGGAGCTCCATCTATTAAAAGATAATCTGCTACTCCAATAAGCGTTTTTAGAACGCCCTCAAGCTTTCTGGGATCTGCTTTTTGCACACCGCTTAACGATAATCCTGCAGGTAATATTCTCACCCCTTCAGGACCATCATATATTGCCTCTTCAGGCTCAGCTTCACCAGCCAAAACTTCATGAAGGGTTACTGGCATTCCTTCCATACCAAGCATCAGTTCCAGATTCGCCATATCAATGTCTGCATCCAAGATCGTTACTTGTTTTCCTCTCTGGGCTAAAGCTATCCCTAAGTTTGCGCATATTGTTGTCTTCCCAGTCCCACCTTTTCCCGATGCTATTACTATAGACTGACCCATAAAATATCCTCCTTAGATTAATGCTTCAATCTTCTTTCCGATATCCTTCGCATCTCCCATTATTTTCGCGATTGTAGCATTTTTCTTTGTTCTGACAAAAAGGTAAACATTCCCGACATCTACAACAAGCATATCTCCTTTCTCACCTTCTATTAGGATATAATCGATTGCTCCCACCTTTACGGATTCCACATTTCTTACGAGTCTGTTAAAAACAGCCGCTGCCATTACGCTACTTTTTTCTATTTCTAATTCAGGAGGCGCGTCCATAGCCACCATAAAGCCTCCTTTTTCTATAACGCTACTGCCGATTACCCCTCCGTTCTCCTGTCTCAATTTGAGAAGTACTTTTTCTATTATCATTTTTTCTCACCCTTTAATTCTCTGAGTATACTTTTAAGTTTAAGCCTTATCAATCCCAAGTTAACTTTGGTTTCAGTAATTACTCCTACCAGAAAATTACCACTTTTCGCAATAATCATCTTTCCTTCAAGTCCACTGATCAAAATCTGTTTTAAATTACCCATCTCTGTAGATTTAGCCGTTTCATCGGAAACATCATAGATATCTTTCAGAATTTCTGATAGAGTTGCACTTTCTTCAGGAGGCAGGTCAGAAACAATTGGATTCTTACCTTCGATAATTCCTACATGTTTTATCCCTTCTATTTTCTTTAAATCGGCTACCAGTCTGTCTATCATTGATAATCACCTATTAGTTTATTGTTAAACTACTATATAAACTTAACTTTTTATTCTTTTTGTAAGAATCGTAAAACTTAAATAGAGACATCAGATAAAAATGATAAAGCGGCTGTAGTGTAGTGGTTAGCACTTGGGCCTTCCAAGCCCAAATTCGAGCGACAATCCCGACAGCCGCATAACTCTTTGGGGTTATGGTCTGTCTGGGGATGTACCAAATCAAAGATTTGCTCCATTTTCCGACAGCCGCACTTTTTTGAATAG
>JAGLWR010000167.1 GCA_023133315.1 Methanomicrobia archaeon
ATCGTTGATAGAGCACTCCCCGATATTAGAGACGGTCTTAAACCTGTACACAGGAGAATCTTATACGCGATGCACACAATGGGTATGTTTCATAACAGACCGTACAAGAAATCGGCAAGAGTAGTAGGAGAAGTTCTCGGTAAATATCATCCTCATGGAGATGTAGCTGTTTATGATTCGATTGTGAGGATGGTTCAATCTTTTTCTCTGAGATATCCATTGATAGACGGGCAGGGAAATTTCGGTAGTGTGGACGGTGACTCTGCCGCTGCAATGAGGTATACGGAGGTAAGGCTGGCAAAGATAGCGGAGGAAGTTCTGACAGACATCGATAAAGACACTGTTGATTTTAAACCGAACTTTGACAATACGTTAAAAGAACCTGAGGTTCTTCCGGCTAAACTTCCAAACCTGTTAATTAACGGTTCTTCGGGGATAGCCGTCGGGATGGCTACGAATATCCCACCTCACAACATCAAAGAAGTTGTAGATGCAATAATAGAAGTCATAGATAAACCAGATACTGAGATAGAAGACCTCATGCAGATAATAAACGGACCCGATTTTCCCACGGGGGGAATAATCTACGGAAGAGGGGGTGTAGTAAACGCGTATAAAACAGGGAGGGGAAGAGTCGTTATACGGGCAAAAGTTTCTATAGAAACAGATAAAAAAAACAACATAATTATTGAAGAACTTCCGTATCAAGTTAACAAAGCGCGGCTGATAGAAAATATAGTTGAACTCGTAAAACTGAAAAAAATAGAGGGTATCTCAGATATAAGAGACGAATCTGATAAGAGAGGGATCAGAGTTTTTATTAAACTAAAAACAGACACAAATCCAAATATGGTTTTAAATCAGCTTTATGCTCATACAAATCTTCAAACGACCTTTGGGGTGATAATGCTCGCTCTTGTGGATGGAGTTCCGAAAGTACTCTCCTTACAAGAGATGATCAACGAGTATGTAAATTATCGGGAAGATGTGGTCATAAGGAGAACGAAATATGAACTAACTCAGGCAGAAAAAAGAGCTCACATTCTTGAAGGGTTTGTAACAGCGCTGGATAACATAGACGAAGTTATTCAGATCATAAAGAAGAGCGAAAATGTTGAAACGGCCAAAAAGAGACTCATGGAACGATTTGAGTTCACTGAGATCCAGAGCGATGCCATCTTGAAAATGCAGCTCCAGAGACTTACAAATTTAGAAAGAGAGAAGATTAAAAAAGAATTAATAGATCTTAAAGAAGTCATATTGAAATTAAAAGATATTTTAGCTTCAAGAGACAAAATACTTCAGATAATAAAAGAGGAACTTCTTGAAATAAAGGAAAAATATGGGGATGAAAGAAGAACGGAAATAATGTATAACACGGAAGAAATAGAAGAAGAGGATCTGATCCCGGAAGAGAATGTTGCTGTTACACTCTCAAATCTTGGATACATCAAAAAAATCAACGTTGACGAGTACAGACTTCAGAGAAGGGGTGGAAAGGGGGTAATAGGTATGGGAACGAAGGAAGAAGACTTTACAAAAGCTGTTTTTACGTGCTCCACCCACGATTATATCCTGTTTTTCACAAATAGGGGAAAAGTTTACTGGTTAAAAGCGTATCGAATCCCCACTGCGGGGAGAACTGCCAAAGGAAGAGCCATTATAAATCTTATACAGATGGAGAGAGATGAGAAGATCAGCGCTGCGATCCCCCTTTCAAATTTTGAAGGATATCTTTTCATGGCTACAAAGAATGGAACTGTGAAAAAAACAAAACTTAAAGATTATTCAAAGCCAAGAAAAACGGGGATAATAGCCATAGATCTGAGGAAAGAGGACGAACTGGTGAATGTTGTATTGACAGACGGAGATAAAGATATAATACTCTCAACAAAAAGAGGCAAATGCGTGAAATTTTCGGAAAGAGATGTGAGACCAACGGGGAGAAACACGATGGGCGTACGGGGTATAAGGCTTCAAAATGATACGGTGGTAAGTCTGGATATAGCAGAAAAAGGAAAGACACTTTTTACGATAACAGAAGAGGGATACGGGAAAAGGACGAGGGTAGAAGAATATCCCACTCACAGAAGAGGAGGAAAAGGTGTTATCAACATACGATTAAAACGTGGGGACGTCGTGAGTTCCAAGTGTATGGACGAAGATGACGAGATTCTTGTAATCACAGAAAAGGGGATAATGATACGAATAAAGGCTGAGGGCGTATCCATAATCGGGAGATCGACGCAGGGGGTAAGGATAATACGAGTCAAAGATGATTCTGTGGTGGATATAGCTAAGATCTCTGATTGAACGTTATCCTAACATCTTCCTTGACAACTTCTAACACTATAGACGTATACGTTTTTCGTACAAATTCAAAAGTTTGAATTTTTTTTATGAATTCGTTGAGATGATCTCTATCCTTGAACCGTGCAACAATAAGTGCATCGTAAAGCCCTGTAATATCGTAAACCCCGACCGTATTGTCAAACTCTGCCAGTTTGTTTTCCACATCGCTCAATCTTCCCCTTTCTATAGAAATTTCTATTATCGCTGTAAAATCATACCCTACTTTTTTTTGATCCAGTAATGGAATGTACCCCTTTATTATCCCAAGATCCTCCATTTTTTTTACTCTGTGGGATATTGTCGCCACGGAAATTCCAAGAATTTTTGCAAGATCCCTGAAACTCAGTCGTGCATTTTTATTCAGCTCATTTAATATCTTTTTATCTGTTTCATCTATCATTTTACCACTCTCTCTTCAAGATTTTTTCCCATTCT
>JAGLWR010000168.1 GCA_023133315.1 Methanomicrobia archaeon
ACACGATTTTAAAATTTACCTCTTTTCCGAATCTTAGAGGGTATAACAGCATCCCCACCAATATTCCTACATAAAGGAATGTGCACCGCGCACAAACACCTAGCTGGTATCCCCAGACGAAAAAGCTTCTCTCCGGTCTCTGGTGACAGAAAGAAGAAAAAACACGATAAAAATAATTTGAGAGATAGGTATGATCTTTAGAGGCTAAATACGGCGCTAAAAATATGAGTGACACCCATATTGCACATAAAGAAAGAAATAGTATGTAAACTTTTTTTGGACTCATAGCTACTCATTTCAGAATTTCCTTTATATTTTTTTCATAGGGCGGAGAGATAATACCTTTCTCAGTTATTATTCCAGTAATGTACTCATGAGGAGTTATATCGAAAGCAGGATTTAACGCCGGAACATCCGCTGCCACTCTTTTCCCATAGAAATATAATACCTCTTTTTCATCCCTGTACTCTATCTTTATATCCTTTCCCGAGATTGAGTTGCGATCAAATGTAGACAACGGTGCCGCTATGTAAAATGGGACATTATTTTCTTTTGCAAGCACAGAGAGAGTGTATGTTCCTATTTTATTTGCAGTGTCTCCGTTCATCGCTATTCTGTCCGCCCCCGTAATAACTACATCTATCTCTCCTATGTGCATCAAGAATCCTGCAGCAGAATCAGGTATCACTTTACACGGTATATTTTCTTCTCTGAGTTCCCAAGCTGTAAGCCTTGCTCCCTGGCATAATGGTCGCGTCTCATCCGCGAAAACAGTTATTTTTTTGTTTTTTTCCCACGCCGTTCGTATTACTCCTAAAGCAGTACCGTATCCTCCTGTGGCGAGAGCACCCGCGTTGCAATGCGTGAGGATCGAATCTCCATCATTGATAATCTTTTCTCCATATTCACCAATTTTTTTATTTCTCTGTACGTCATCTTTATGTATATCCTTGGCAATTTCTCTCATCTTTTCTGTATTTTTATAAGATTCTATTCCAGAAAGAACTTTTTCAACTCCCCATGAAAGGTTTACCGCAGTCGGTCGTGCATTTTTTATCTTTTCTACCCTCTCCAGAAATTCTTTTTCTGTTCTGGATTCCAAAGATGCTATCACAACGCCGTAGGCTCCTGCAATCCCCAGAGCTGGAGCTCCTCTTATTCTTAATGATTGCATTGCTTCTATCAATGTCTCTGCAGTTCTGCATTCTATGTACTTTTTTTCGTGCGGTAAAAGAGTCTGATCTAAAATTTTCAGATGGTCTTCACAGAGGATTATGTGCTCGATCACTCAATCACCTATAAGGACTTTCTGACCGTTTCTCCTTATAAAAATATTTTTTTCTATAGCGTATCCTTCTTCTTCTCCCAGCTCGGCCCACGATGCCAGCATCGTGTACTCTCCATGTGTGGGAATGATATTTTCGGGGTTCACGATCCGCAAAAACTCCCTGAGATCTTCCTTGGAAGCATGTCCTGAAACATGAACATTTTTTATAATCCTGACCTTCTGCATTTTCAGTTTCGTTTCGAGTTTGTATCTATTTGCAATGTTTATGGGATGGGGTATCGTCGATGTGGAGAATAGAACGGTATCTTTTTTGTCGAGACGTAATGGCGTTTCTTTGTTTGCCATTCTCGAAAGTACGGCTCCCTTCTCCCCCTGGGATCCTGTTGTGATCACGAGGTATTTTTCTTTCTTTTTATTTATCTCTTTGAGTTTTTTGTCTATAGAACTTCTTCTTTTTACCATCTTCACGCCCTTTTTCACTATATCAAGTTTTAACGCAGTTCCGTAATATTTACAGAGAGATCTTCCGAGTAAAATAGGTATTCTCTCCATTCTGTCAGCAGTCTCCAATAATGTCTTTATCCGTGCTATGTGAGATGCAAACGTTGTGGTTACTATTCCCTTTTTTTCATCATAATTGTCCAAAAGAAAATCCTGAAGCATGATAACAGCTATCTTTTCCGATGGGGTCTTTGTTTCCTCTGGGGCTCGTGTGGAGTCAGTGATCATGACCTTCGGATTCAATTTTTTAAGTCTTTCAAAGTCGGGTCTTTCTCCTATCGTGGGATGCATATCGAGTTTAAAGTCTCCCGTATAGAGAACGGTACCTTCTTTGGAATGTAAAGCTGTGAATTTTGTTTCAGGGATCGAGTGCGTGGAGTTTATAAACTCTATTTCATAATTGCCTATCTCTATTTTTTTATTCACAGCAATGAGCTGATTGCTGCACTCGGAGAAAGGTTCTTCATTTATCAAAGAGGAAACGAGGCTGATTGTATACTTTGTGCCTATGATTGGACATTTGTAGTTATATGCCATTTTCGGAATGGCGCCTATATGATCTAAATGCCCGTGAGAGAGAATAATCGCCCTGACTTTTTTGCCAGTTAAAATAGAGTCATCCGGTATCGCACCGAGTTTTTTCAGTCTTTGGGGCGACATGTCCTGCAAGTTTGTGTCTTCGTGGATCATCACCCTGTCAAGTTTTATACCCATGTCGAAGATAAAAACATCGTTGTCTATCTCCACAGCGGTCATATTTTTCCCGATCTCTTCGTATCCGCCAACTGTATAGATTTTCACAGAATCATCTCACCAAAAATTTATTTATCTGCTTTGAACAGCCTCTTATTTCTAATATTTCCCTCGTCTTTCCTCTTATAATAACCTTAACCCTCTTCAGTTCCTTTACGGTTTCACATCCAGTCAAAAACATAGTTTTTTTAAGCTGTAAAAGTATATTTTCTACAGCTGCTTCGAGTTTCTCATAATTTTCAGC
>JAGLWR010000169.1 GCA_023133315.1 Methanomicrobia archaeon
CTCCAACTACCACCACGCCCGCCCCAACTACTCCGCCGCCTACCAGCCCTTCTACTACTTCCCCTCCTACTAATCCTCCTCAAGAATCAAATACCATACTTATTTTTTCATTTCTACTCGTGGCTGCGATAGCACTTGTTATAATAGCAACAATAAAAATAACAAAAAAATGAATTATTTTTGTTTTGGAAGTAAAGGATAGAGCCACGAAGAAAATGTTGCAGGGCTTCTTGTCTGGATCATTATCTTACCGTTTCCCCATAATTTGGCAACCAATCCCTCTCCACTCAAAAATGTGGACTTTAGGCCTCCAACTCTCTTTATTGTGTAGTTTATTCCGTCCTCAAACGCAACCAAGTGTCCTGTGTCTACAACGAACTCGTTTCCTTTCAATTCTATCGTGGAAATAGCACCGAATGAAGATAAAAACAGGTCTCCGTATCCTTCAAGTTTCAAAAAGAAGAACCCTTCCCTCGAAACAAATCCTTTCAAACCCTGAAATTTTGTGTCAATATTTATCGATGGAGAAGAAGCAATGTACGCTCCTCCCTGGGTAAACCAGCTCTCGTTATCTAAATGGAGATGTACGATATCGCCGGGATATCCCGGTGCAAAGGCAACAGTTCCCTTCCCTCCGGTACATTTGAATGTGTTCATAAAGAGAGACTCTCCACCCAAAACTTTCCTTTTCAGACCGCTAAACAATCCTCCTTTTATTTCCGTTTTCATTTCAATATTTGGGCTCATGTACACCATCGCGCCAGATTCTCCAACTATCTTCTGTCCACTTTCAAGATATGTTTTAAGGAGAGTATATGCGGGTCTGTGTTCAACTTCAAAAGCTAACTCTCCTTTTTCCACGAGTCGTGCTCCACATTTTACGCAGAATATACTATCATCACTGTTATCAGTTCCGCAGTGTGGGCATTTCATAGCCCCACCTTTTTACCACAGTTTGGACAGAATGCAGTGTCTTTGGCAAGAGTATGTCCGCAGTGTGGACATATCCTTGAGAGTTTTTCGCCTCCAAGCTCTACCTCTATACCCCCGACAAGGCCGGCAGCCAGGTTGTATATGAAGACGTAGAGCATAGAGACAATACCTGCCAATATTGCCCAGATTATCCCGAATACTACACCCATTATTACTCCAAGAGCAGCTCCTGCCCCTCCAAGACCTATTCTACTCAGATCATAGTATTGCGAAACGCTTCCAATTCCTGCCCCTAACAATGCACCGAGAATTATTCCAAAAATAATTCCCACTACGAGGCATACCGTTATTACCAGCTTAAATACCGGAAAATATTCGAATCTTTTTATTTCGTATTTCATTTTTGTATCCTCCTGTAGTTTTTATGTAGTTATCCAACTCATACTTTTTATTCTTTTCTGTACCTATAGCTAATAAGTGATTTTCTGGAATTTTTATATGATTTAAAAAATTAAAAGGATTTTTTTGTTAATAAAAGGATAAATTAACGTTTTGAAATCGTTTTAAATCGTTTTTGCCTGTTTCATCACATAAAGTTCCATATGAAAATCATTTTCAATTTTCATTTTTAACAGTTCTCCCCGAAAAACTTAAAATATACGTAATTATAGTATATTTCATATGAAAATCTGGATAGACATCTCAAATGCACCCCATATTCATTTTTTCAAGAATATAATAAAAGAACTAGAGGTTAGAGGCCATGATGTCATAGTTACGGCAAGAAACTATGATTCTATCAGGGAGATTTTGAACCTTAATGATATACGGTACCAGATAGCCGGAAACCACGGCGGCTTTTCCTTAAAAGATAAGTTAGTTGAAAGCTCAAAAAGAGTCCTAGAATTAACAGAAATAATCTCAAAAGAGTCTCCAGATTTGGCACTCTATAAACATTCTGTTGAGGCTTCCAGGGTAAGTTATGGCTTAAAGATACCATCTCTATGCGTAATCGACAACGAGATTGCTGAGTCCCAAAATAAATTAATGCTTCCTCTTTCTACAAAAATAATAGCTCCGAAAGCGATACCCTTGAGAGAAATAACAAAATATGGAGTTCCTCGGGGGAATATAAGGAGATTTTATGGAGTATGCGAACTTGCACACGTGAGAGATTTTGTGCCAGACGAAAAAGTTATAGAAAGCTTTAATTTTGATAGACCCTTGATAGTAATGAGACCTGAACCGATTAAAGCTAATTATTACAATGGAGATAGACACAAATCGATAATAAGAGATATTATAGCTAATTTTCCGATAGATGCTACGTTTGTTGTATTTCCAAGATGTGAGGATCAGAAAAAACTCTTCGATTTTGAAAATGTCATAATCCCAGAAAAAGCTATGGACTCTTTGAGTCTCATTTATTACTCGGATCTAGTAATAAGTGCTGGCGGATCGATGAACAGAGAAGCGATAGCTTTGGAAGTACCCGCAATATCCGCATTTCCGGGACAAATTTTGGCAGTTACACAGTTTTTGATAAATCTGGGGATAAAAGATCACTCTCTGGACCCCAAAAAAATCTGGAAAACAGCTGAAGAATTCATGACAACTAGCTATAAAAAAGATGTAAGGAAAGCATTAAAAACGATGGAAAATCCTATAGATGTGGTCTTGGAAGAGATTGAAATGATAGAAGATTAAAGTTTATAGACCTTTTCTCCTTTATTAACTTTTTCAGGCGTTTTTATCCCTACAGAGTCCCCTGGCTTTGCCACTTCAATTTTTTTCCTGTCTATTTCCATAGATTCTATAACAAATTCTAAATCTCCTATTTTTA
>JAGLWR010000017.1 GCA_023133315.1 Methanomicrobia archaeon
TTTTTTAAAATGTTCCTTTGTTTTTAATCCGTAATTTTCATTAAATCGTTCTTTTTCATAGTCTATATTAAAATGTTTAAAGATTTTTTTGTATCCTTGATATAACTGATTACTTGTATCCAGAAGAACTCCGTCAAAATCAAAGATAACTCCTTGTATCATGAATAATAAATTCCATAATTTAATTTAAAAGTATCGAAGATCATGCCTCGCTACGCTCACTCAAATTCCAAACATTAACTATGCATACACAAACTAATAGAAATCCTTTTATTCTTTATTACATAGTTAGTACTTATGGTTTATGAGCGGTTGGATAAGAGGATCCAGGATCTTCTGAAGGAGAGAGAATGGGATACGCCTACTGATCCGCAGGAAATGGGAGTGCCAAAGATCCTTGAAGGTAAAAATACTCTTATCATTGCAAAAACAGGATCCGGGAAGACTGAAGCAGCGTTTCTTCCAGTTTTGAGTAAAATATTGCATATGAAAGAGAGGGGGATAAAAGCACTGTACATAGCGCCTCTGAGAGCGTTAAACAGAGACCTTCTTGGAAGACTTGAGTGGTGGTGTGAGAATCTCGGTCTGAGAATCGAGGTACGGCATGGAGACACGAATCAGTATGCACGAAGAAAACAGGCGCTATCTCCTCCGGATATGTTAATTACAACTCCCGAAACTCTCCAGGCAATTTTAGTAGGTAAAGTCATGAGAGAGCATCTGAAAAAAGTTAAGTACGTGATAGTAGACGAGATACACGAGCTGGCTACCGATAAACGTGGGTTTCAGCTTTCAATCGGTCTGGAGCGATTGGTGGAGATAGCTGGAGATTTTGTGAGGATAGGTCTTTCGGCAACGGTCGGATCGCCGACAAAGGTTGGAAAGTTTTTGGTGGGCAACAGAGAGGTTGAAATAGTTAATGCTGCCGAAACGAAGGACATGGATATATCGATTCTCTACCCAGAACCCTCGGAAGATGATCAGGAACAGGCCGATGAATTTGAAATAGGATTGGAAACGATGGCACGGATAAAGAAAATAAGAGATATTGTCGATCAGCACAGAAGTGTCCTGACATTTGTTAATACACGAGACATGGCTGAAATTTTATCGTCACGGTTTAATTTAATGAATACAGACATAGATGTACATCACTCTTCGCTGTCAAAGGAGATGAGAGTTGAGACAGAAAAACGGTTTAAAAACGAAGAGCTCAAATCATTGATCTGCACATCGTCGATGGAGTTAGGAATAGATGTTGGTGCTGTTGACCTTGTTATCCAATACATGTCGCCGAGACAAGTGTCACGACTCGTGCAGAGAGTGGGAAGAAGCGGACACTCCGTAGAAAGAAGATCGAAGGGAGTTGTTATAGTAAACGATGAAGACGATGTTCTCGAAAGCATGGTGATAGTGCGGCGAGCATTAAACGGAGAATTGGAAGAGACGCACGTCCAGGAAAATCCCCTCGATGTTCTCGCCCACCAGGTAGCTGGATTGACAATGGAGTATTACAGCATGGAGATAGATAAAGCTCATGAGATCATAAAGAGAGCGTATCCTTACAGAGATCTGAAAAAAGAGAAGTTGAAGGAAGTTATAGATATATTGAGGTATATAGGCTTACTGTGGAGAGATGAAGAAAGATTCGGAAAGAAACGATCAACGCTCATCTATTATTTTGAAAACTTATCGATGATCCCTGATACGAAACAGTATGTGATCATAGATATAGGATCGAGAAAACGGATCGGGGTATTAGATGAGGAGTTTATAGAGACGAGAGCAGAGGTAGGGGGAGTTTTCATCGTGAAGGGTAGAGCGTGGGAAATTCTCGATATAAAGGAGAGAGAAGTTCTCGTCAGCGAAGCTGAAAACATCGGGGCGGTTCCCGGATGGGAAGGAGAACTGATACCTGTACCCTTTGAAATAGCACGGGAAGTTGGAACATTGAGGTATTATATTTCCCGCAATAAAAAATTGGATGAGTACACGGCTGATGAGAACTCGCTGGTGATAATAAAAAAATACATAAAAAATCAGGAGAAACTCGGGTTGGCCACGCACAAAAAACTTGTGATAGAGACGTACGAAAATTTTGTTATTCTCCATTCATGTTTTGGAACTGTGGTCAACGAGACATTAAGTATGGTTCTTTCATCGATCCTTTCTTCACGATTCGGAGCAAGCATTGCCGTGAGAGTAGACCCGTACAGAATCTGTTTCCAGTTTCCCATGCGGGGGGATGGGGAAATTTTAAAAGATGTTCTGGTAAACCTGAAACCTGAACAGGTAAAACCCATCCTCGAACTGACTTTAAAACGATCATCACTTTTCCAGTGGAAACTCGCCCAGGTAGCAAAACGATTCGGTGCGTTGACGAGAGATGCGGAGAGCTTTCACATAAAAAAGATACTCTATACATTCGAGGACTCACCGATATACGAAGAAACGCTCAGAGAACTTTTCAACGAAAAATTGGATGTCGGCACCACGGAGAATATTCTGCAGAAAATTTCCTCGGGAAAATATGAGATCGCTCTGATTTATTCCAAGGACCCATCACCGTTTGCGTATCCCATCCTTGCAAAGATGGGGGCATCTGGAATAATGACACCGAAGAGACCGTTAAAGGAGATACTGAAACTCTTAAAAAAGAGACTGGAAACAAAGAGGATCAAGCTCTTCTGCGTACACTGCGGAGAATGGTACTCTACAATGACAATAAAAAATCTGGAAGAATATCCACGATGCAGGCTCTGCCAGGCGAGGTTTTTGGCCATAGTAACAAAGAAAAACAAAGAAACGATTAAAGCTCTGAAAAAAAGATTGAAAAAACGTGAAATAACAGAAGAAGAGGAAGAATTGGTCATCAATGCGAAACGAACAGCAGATCTTATGTTGGCGTACGGAAAGAAAGCTGCTTTAGTTCTTGCAGCGAGAGGCGTTGGACCCCAGACCGCCTCACGTATTCTCGCAAAAATGCAAGTTAATGAGGACGAGCTTTTAAAGGATATTCTGGAAGCCGAAAAACAGTATGTGAGAACGAGAAAATACTGGGATTAAAGTTTTCTTCTCTTTTTCAACTCTTCAAAGATCTCTTTAACGATATCAAACTTGAAATCTCTGAAGTTAAACTCGTTATCCCAGAACCGATCTAACCTGTGTCCCTGCTTTTCGTACTCGTAACACTGGATCATCATTTCTAATTTGTCCGCAGCCCTGACGATTTGAGCTTCTGTACTCTTCCTATCCTCAAACTCTTCCCAGAGAGCGTAGTAAGTATCTCCATTTTCTATATTTTTAAAAAGGTCTTTGCAGGCTTCTTTTTCTGCCCTGCTTTTATTTTCTTCTCCTAAATATTTCAAAGATTCATAAGGTATGTCCCCTATTTTGCTTTCTGCAATGTCGTGGAGTAGTGATATCTTCAACAGTTTCTCCATATCTATTTCGTATCGATCTTTCAAAAGATCTCCAAGAAGCATGCTGAGAACACAGACTCTGAAACAGTGATCAGCGACACTTTCCCCGTCTATTCCATTGATGATCCATCCTGCCCTTTTTATATTTTTTAATTTCCCTATTTCTAAAAGAAAATTCAAGGTCATAGTACTACATACAACGAAAATGTTTTAAATATTATTGCTCAAGAGAGAACATGCTCGATATCAATCTGATCAGAAATAATCCAGATCTCGTACTTTCTGATCTTAAAAAGAGAAATGATACAGAGAAACTTCTCTGGATAGATGATATTCTCACGCTTGATAAAGAATGGAGAACTCTCAAGAGTAAAACAGATGAACTAAGGCACAGAAGAAATAAAGTGGCTTTGGAGATAGGAATATTAAAAAAAGAAGGTAAAGATGCTTCAGAAAAAATAAAAGAAGCTGCCGAGATACCTAAAAAGATAGAAAAGATGGAAAAAGAGATGAATGCCAAAAGAGAAAAGATAGATTACTATCTCAAGAGACTGCCCAATATTCTCCACGACTCTGTTCCCGTAGGGGACGAAAATAGCCCTATTAAAGTTGTGGGAGAAAAACCACAATTTGATTTTGAACCGAAGAGCCACATAGATCTCGCAGAAAATCTTGATATAGGCGATTTTGAGAGAGCTGCAAAGATCGCTGGAGCACGATTCTTCTTTTTAAAAGGAAAGCTGACAGTTCTGGATTTTGCACTTCAATATTATGCAATGGAGTTTATGATCAAACGAGGATATGAACCAATTTATCCCCCTTACATGATGAACAGAAAAGCGTATGAGGGCGTTACGGACCTGAGAGATTTTGAAGACGTGATGTATAAGATAGAAGGCGAGGATCTATATCTTATAGCCACATCAGAACATCCTTTAACGGCTATGTATCTCGATGAAATACTGAATCCGAAAGATTTACCAAAAAAATGTTGTGGAATTTCAGCGTGTTTCAGAAAAGAAGCTGGAACTCACGGGAGAGAAACAAAAGGATTCTTTAGAGTCCATCAATTTAATAAAATAGAACAGATAGTCATCTGCAAACCTGAAGAATCGTGGGAATACCATGAAGAGTTATTAAAAAATGCAACGGATTTGTTTGAAACTCTGGAATTGCATTTCAGAGTTGTCAATATATGTACGGGAGATATAGGAACTGTCGCAGCTAAAAAGTACGATATAGAGACGTGGATGCCAGTCCAAAATGAGTACAGAGAGGTAGTTTCATGTTCTAACTGTACAGATTACCAGGCGAGAAGGCTTAACATGAGATACAGAACAAAAGAAGGCAATAAATTTGTACATACGCTCAATTCCACATGCATAGCAACTACAAGGGCATTGGTAGCTATTTTAGAGAACTTCCAGAATGCTGACGGCAGTATAACGATGCCGAAAGTGCTGAGAAAATATACGGGATTTGAAAAAATAGAAAAAGAATAGGTTACTTTTTTAAAAATTTTCGGTTGCCCTTAATTTCAGCGAGTATCATGCCGAGAAGAATGAATACACACCCCCCAATTTTTCTTAGGGTAAAAACTTCATTTATTAGAATATACGAGCATACTGCTGCAAAAACGGGCTCCATTGCAAATATCAACGCGGTATGTGTTGGAGAGACATGTTTCTGTGCTGCATTCTGGATTAAAAATGCTAAAACCGTAGCAAAAATGGCTGTTATTATCAAAGCTTCCAAAATAACTATATTAAATTCAAATGGCCCCTCTGTAAAGCTGAAAAAAAGAGAGAATAGAGCTACAGTTCCTATCTGGATCGTTGTAATTAAAAAAGTGTCCATTTTTGGGGAGTATTTTCCCACTAAAATAATATGCATCGCAAAAGAGAACGCGCACATCAGGATCAAAAAATCTCCATAACTGATTGTAAATTCCTGAAATGATAAAAATACAAGACCGATACTCGCCAGCGCTACTCCAATCAGAACATGGGTTCCCGGTTTTATTTTTAAGATCATGGAAGATAAAAATGGAACTATCACCACTGATAGTCCTGTAATAAATCCTGCATTTGCCGGAGTAGTGTATTTAAGACCTACCGTTTGAAATGCATATCCCAAAAAAAGAAAAATCCCAATAAAAAATCCGGATTTTAATATATCTGAGTTTAAATTCTTTATTCTTTTGATAGAGATTAATAAAAGGAGCAAAAATGCGATTGAGAATCTACAAAATAGGAAACTGAATGGAGGGATAAACTCTATGGCTTCTTTTACTGTGACAAAAGTTAACCCCCAGAAGAACGTTACCATCAGTAAAGAGAGATCGCTTTTCATATTGGTTATTATATCTATGAAAATAAAAGACTGTCTACAAAAAACTTTTATATGGAAGAAAGAAGATTGTCTTATGGATGAATATAAACCGTTTGACATGGTACATAAAAGCCTCAACAAAACTGTAGTAGTAGCACTGAAAGACGGCAGATTTCTGAAAGGGAGACTCATAGGTTATGATACTGAGCTTAATCTTTCAATGGATAATGCAGAGATATACAACGACGAAATGAAGAAAAAACTCGGGGTAGTTGTAATAAGAAAAAATAATGTACTCAGTTTTACGCCAGGGGATACATTGTAATGATCTTGTCTGACAAAGATATTCTCAGATACCTGGAAAATGGAGAGCTGATAATAAATCCTTTCAACGAGGACAGCCTTCAGCCTTCGGGATATGATTTACGATTTAGTGGAGAATACTTTCTGGATGAGAATCGCTTTAAAAAAAATATTTTTGAATTTCCGCCAAAAAAACACGGGATTTTATCTACTCTGGAAAAGATAGGTCTGAAGAACCTGATAGGAGATATAAAATTAAGATCATCATTTTGCAGAGAAGGACTGATAGGAAGTTTTGGATGGGTTGATCCGGGATGGGTAGGCGTTCTCTCTCTTTCAGTATTTAATTCCAACGAAAACTCTGTGACAATAAAAAAAGGAGAACAATTTGCACAGATAGCCTTTGTAACTCTATCTTCCGATGTTAAAAAAGAATATAACGGAAAATATAAGTGGAGTGAGGGTTTAGAAGCGAGCAAACGTTAATTTTGTAATAAATAAAAACAAAGGCGATAAAAATGGAAAACTATAAAACGAGAGTATTTGATGTTCTTGAATTCATTTCGGGAGCTTGTGGCAGTATGTTATTTCTCATTCTTCTACAGAGTAAACATTATATATTTTCAATCCCCCTTATTTTTTTTATTTTATCTGTAATCCATCCAATCTTTAGTAATATTTTAGTAGATGAAGAAGGAATAACCATTAGAACTAGTTTTTATCACTCAAATATATACTTTTATGAACTTATCAAAAAACTAGAGATAAAAAAGAGAAGAATAAAACTAAAGGGACAATTTCCGAATCCTGATTATGTTTTACTTTTCAATCCGGAAATAATCAAAGAGGGTATCAAGAAATACAAACCAGAGTTGTTGGAATGACGATTATACGCCCTTTGCATGCCTTCTATTATGAGAAAGAACAAGTTTTATATATCCAAAAAAGGAGTATTAGATGATGGAAGACGAAGAGATGAATGTAAAAGATATATTTACTGAGATGAAAGATATATCAGAGCTGGTCCTGGATCTAGCTTACTCCTCAGTTTTTTTTGATAACGATGAGATAGCTGAAGAAGTTCATGAACTGGAGGAAAGAATGGGTGAACTCAACTATAAAATTAAAACAATGGCTACACTTGCCGTAAGAACGAGAGAAGGCGCTGAAAAAATCTCTGAAATCCTGGAAGTTGCCTCTGCTTCAGAGGATATAGCAAATGCTGCTGGAGATATCTCCAATATTATTAAAAGAGGTTTTAAGATCCATCCTGTGATACTCCAGGCGTTGAAAGAAGCAGAAGAAAAAATAGCGAAAGTAGTGATAAAAGAGAACTCAAACCTTGCAGGATTAAAGATAAGAGAAAGTGAATTGGCTACGGCTACTGGAGAATATATAATAAGTATAAAGAGAGGAAAAAAGAGGATTTATAATCCCGATAAAGAAACGACTTTGAAAGTGGGAGACACGCTATTGGTGAGAGGTACAGAGGAAGGAGAGAACCTTCTGAGAAAAATATGTGATGGGGAGATAAATGAATGGAGAAATTGATCTCAGGGGTATAAAAGATATCCTAGTTGACATAAAAGATACTTCTGAGTTAATGATAGATCTCGCGTACACATCGCTTCTCTACCGTAACGAGAAGATAGCTGAAGAGGTCTTTAACTTAGAAAAAAAAATGAACAAACTAAATTATAAACTGAAACTCATGACATTAAGGGCTGCGAGAACAGAAGAAGCGGAGAAACTTATAGCCATCTTAGAGATAGCGAATGCTACTGAAGTAATAGCCGATGCAGCGTTAAAGATAGCTGAAAATGTCTTCAGAGAAAAGATACATCCTATCTTTATAGAAGCCATGAAAGAGGCAGACGAAATAATAATAAAAGAAGCTGTAACCAAAAACTCCCGAATGATAGATAAAACTGTAAAAGAACTGAACGTTAAGACAAATACGGGCATGCACATATTTCTTGTAAAAAGAGGAAACAAGTACATCTACAGATTGGATAATTTGACGTTTAAAGAAAATGATATTATCTTTGCTGAAGGTCCTGAGGATGGAAAAAAAGAGATCGAAGAACTTCTTGGTGTAAGTGAAGCGTGAGCGACCTATAGCCTACCTTCTGTACTTGCAGTATTTGACTAAGCGACCTACCTTTGCCTCAAACTGGAACTCATCGGCTTAATTTGGTCTTGCATGCCTGGGGAAAGGGCCGTTTCATCCTTCCTGATACAGTCTTCATCTTTCTCAGAATCATTATCATTCTATGCCAGAGGTTTCGTTTCTGTTCCCTTATCAACGGATCTCTCCTGAACCCAGTTCCAGTTACATGGATAGAGCTTCCTCAGGCTTAAAGCCCGAAACTGCAGATCGCTCACGCAATAAATATTTAGAGTAAAAGTTTTTATACCTTACTGATAAAATCAAACAGTGATTAACATGTTATCAAAACTTGCACAGGTAATAACAGATTATTCTGTTAAGATAAAAGAGGGAGACCTCGTAGTAGTACAATCGAGCTATCTATCGGCACCGTTGTTAGAAAAAATTGTAGAAAACATCATGAAAAAAGGAGCGCATTTCGATTACAGAGTGGAGATAGAAAACATGAATGAGATATTTTTTAAATATGCAGAGGATGAGCAGTTGAAATATGTGTCTCCTATAACTAAAACTACGGTGGAGAATGCTGACGTGTTCATCAGTATATGGGCAGATATCAATCCAAAAAGTTTGAGTAGTATTGATTCTCAGAAGCTTTCCACAAGAGCCGCAGCACGAGCAGAGATCACAAAGATATTCACGGAACGAGAAGCGAAGGGAGAACTGCAGTGGACATTGGCACCGTACCCCACACAGGCAATGGCACAGGAAGCGGGAATGTCCTTTATTGATTATCGAGATTTCGTGTTCGGTGCGTGCTTGCTGGACAAAGAAAATCCCATAGAAGAATGGAAAAAAATATCCAAAGAACAACAGAAAGTAGTTGACTATCTCAATAAAAAGGACGAAATGCGGTACGTGGGAGAGGATACTGACTTAACATTATCGGTAAAGGGAAGAAAATGGATAAACTGCGATGGAAAAAAGAACATGCCTGACGGTGAAGTATTTACGGGACCTATAGAAGACTCTGCCAACGGAAAAATAAGGTTCACGTATCCCGGGATATACATGGGAAAAGAGATTGAGGACATAAAACTAAGTTTTAAAGACGGTGAAGTGGTAGATGCAAAAGCTGCGAAAGGTGAAGATTTACTTAAAAAACTGCTTGAAATTGAGGGAGCTAAAAGAATAGGAGAGATAGCGATTGGAACAAACTACGGTGTCCAAAAATTTACAAAAAACATGCTTTTTGATGAAAAAATGGGAGGAACAATGCATCTAGCTATTGGAAGAGCGATCCCTGAATCCGGTGGAAAGAACTTTTCCAGTATTCACTGGGACATTCTCAAGGACATGAAAAATGGAAAGATATATGCGGACGGCGAACTCTTTTACGAAAATGGAAAATTCTTGATTTAATCCTTTTTTATTCTATTTAAAATTTTTTCTATTTTCCAGTAGACTCTTTCTATGTCCTGATCACCGTTTACTGTCTTTAATATCCCTTTAGTGAAGTAATATTTTATGAGGGGGAGAGTTTTCATTTTGTATGTTTTTATTCTGCTGTACATTGTCTCTGCATTGTCGTCTTCTCTTTTATAGAGCTTTTCTCCGCATCTGTCGCAGATACCTTCCGCTGCAGGAGGATTGTATATCTCATGGTATACCTCGCCGCACTTACATGACAATCTCCCAACAGATCGTTTAACAAGTCTTTCATCGGGCACCTGAATCTCTATGACTGTGTCCAACCTTTTTTCTTCTTCCTCAAGGATTTTATCCAGGATTTTCGCTTGTTCCAACGTTCTCGGAAAGCCGTCCAGAATAAAATCATATAAATCTTTAATTTCATCCCTTATTATATCTATAACTACCTCATCGGGTACTAATTCTCCTTTATCCATATATTTTTTTGCCTTTAATCCAGGTACTGTTCCTTTTTTTACAGCTTCCCTGAGAAGATCGCCTGTAGATATATGGGCTATCCTGAATTTCTGTTCTATAAGCTCTGCCTGCGTTCCTTTTCCTGCTCCTGGAGGAGCCAACAAAATGAGTCTCATAACTGTAAATTTTTATATTCATTTAAATAGATTTTTGGTTACATCTACGATGAGTGTAGTCCCAATAGTTCTTTATACAATTCTTTTTCCCTTTTGGTCAATTTTTCTGGTGTTCTAAACACTATTTTAATTATCTGATCTCCTTTTCCAAACGATCCCATTCTAGGCAATCCCTTACCTCTCAGTTTTATTTCATCACTATACTGGGTTCCTGACGGGATTTTGATCTTTTTATTTCCATAAAGCGTTGGTACTTCGATCTCTGTTCCTAAAACTGCTTCCGGGAAACTGATCTCTGCTCTGTAGAGTATGTTGTTTCCATCTCGCTTGAAGATCCTGTGAGAGGTTACACTGACTGTGACGTAGAGATCGCCATAACTTCCACTGTACTCCCCCATCTCCTTATATCTGAGACTAACACCGTCTCTTATCCCCTTTGGGATCTCTACCATTACAGAACTTTTTTCCCTGAGTCTTCCATTTCCGTCGCAGAATTTGCATTTCTTTGTAATTAGTTTCCCCTTGCCGTTGCACTGAGGACACGGCATTATTCTCACAAACTGGGAAAATCCCATCCTCCTGACTTCTTTTACCTCACCCGCTCCTTTACAGAGATCACAGGTTTTAAAATCCTCAGGATTTTCTGCCCCAGTGCCATCACAAAAATCACATCTCTTAGTTCTTGTATAGGTAACGTTTTTTTTAGTCCCGAAGGCAACATCTTCTAACTCTATCCTAATCTCGGCATGTATATCCCTCCCTCTCTCCGGACCTCTTCTAAAAAAATCTCCTCCAAAATTAAACCTAAAAAAATCTTTAAAAATATCAGAACTTCCAAAAAGGTCTCTGAAAATATCCTCGAAATTCACCCCCCTGAAGATATCCTCACGGGTATACCGTGCATCAACTCCGCTATGCCCATACGTATCGTACAACTTCCTTTTCTCGTTGTCTGAAAGGACGGCATAAGCCTCTGATATTTCTTTAAATTTTTCTTCCGCATTTGAATCGGGGCTTACATCGGGATGATACTTCCTTGCAAGTCTTTTATATGCTTTTTTTATCTCCTCCCTGGATGCATTTCTCCTTACCCCTAAGACTTCATAATACTCTTTTTTCATTCAATCACAGGGTCAATCTTTCTTTTCCTCTCCTTCTTTCTTTTCTTCTTCCTTAGTCTGATAAAGCCTTGAAGAAACCTTGTAAACCTCGTTGTTCAGCTCCTCTATTGCAGAGTTGATATCCTGTATGTTTTCACTGCCCATTACACTTTTGAGCTTCTCTTTTGCTTTATTTATGTTTTCCTTTTCTTCTTCCGTAACCTTATCCCCCAGATCTTTTATCGTCCTTTCTGTAACATGAAGTATATGATCAGCTTTGTTTCTTGTCTCTATCAACTCTTTAAGCTTTTCATCTTCTTTGGCAAACTTCTCAGCTTCCTTTTTCATCTTTTCTATATCTTCGTCTTTTAACGTGGATGAGCCGCTTATCGTTATCGAAGCATCTTTATTTGTGGCTCGATCCTTTGCAGTCACGTGCATTATCCCGTTTGCATCTATCTTGAACGTGACCTCTATCTGCGGAATGCCCATGGGAGCCGGCGGTATCCCTGAGAGGGTAAATCTCCCGAGAGAATGGTTATCTTTAGCCAGTGGTCGTTCCCCCTGAAGAATGTTAATATCTACAGACATCTGATGATCCTCTGCAGTTGTAAATATCTTAGCTTTTTCACAGGGTATTGTGGTATTTCTATCAATTACACGTGTAAGTATTCCCCCTTTGGTCTCTACGCCAAGAGATAATGGAGTAACATCCAGGAGAAGTATATCTTTAACGTCTCCTCCAAGAACCCCTCCCTGTATTGCAGCTCCCATCGCTACACACTCGTCAGGGTTTATATCCTTTCTCGGATCTTTTGCAAAATATCGTCTTACTAACTCTCGTACGGCGGGCATTCTTGTTAATCCTCCAACGAGAAGTATTCTATCGATATTTTCGGGCTCCAGTTTGGCATCTTTTAAAGCCTGTGTTATCGGTCCTTCTGTTTTCCTTAAAAGATCCTCTGTCAACCCTTCAAACTTTGTTCTTGTCACCGTCTTTACAAGATGCTTCGGCCCCGTGGAATCAGCTGTTATGTAAGGGAGATTAATTTCAGTTTGCATCACACTCGAAAGCTCAATCTTAGCTTTTTCAGAAGCGTCCTTCAATCTCTGCAGTGCCATTTTATCTTTGGAAAGATCTATTCCCGTATCTTTTTTGAATTCTTCTATTAAATAATCCATTATTCTTTTATCCCAGTCATCTCCACCTAACTGTGTATTCCCACTCGTAGCAACTACCTCAAAGACGCCTTCACCGACATCGAGTACGGAAACATCAAACGTACCTCCGCCCAGATCATAAACGAGGATAGTCTGATCTTCTTTAATCTTATCGAGACCGTAAGCCAAACAGGAAGCTGTGGGCTCATTTATTATCCTCTTTACTTCCAATCCTGCTATCTCCCCTGCAGCCTTTGTCGCTTCCCTCTGAGAGTTATTGAAATAAGCTGGAACCGTAATGACGGCTTCTTTTATCTTTTCACCCAGATAATTCTCAGCATCCCTTTTCATTTTTTGAAGAACAAACGCAGATATCTCTTCTGGAGTATATTCCTTTTTTCCTATCTTAATTTTTTCTTTTGTGCCCATTTTTCTCTTTATTGATGTGACTGTCCCGTCGGGGTTGCTGATACTCTGCCTCTTTGCAGGTTCACCGACTATCATCTGTCCTTCCTTTGTGAATGCGACAACGGAAGGTGTCGTCCTGTTTCCTTCAGCGTTTGGAATCACTTTTGACGTTCCACCCTCAATTACAGCCATACATGAATTTGTAGTTCCTAAATCT
>JAGLWR010000170.1 GCA_023133315.1 Methanomicrobia archaeon
AGCCTGACAAGTAGTGGAGTTCCACTTTTTTATCCATTTTCAAAAAAAGAACATGTACATTTTCTCTATATAGGAGGAAGAACAAGATATGACAACAAATATGCAAATAAAGCTATTCAGATATTGGGATTATTTCTTATTGCAGCCATTCTTCTTTACGGGATATATAGAGGAGATCTGGAGAGTAATTCTGTAACCCGATTGATAGAATATCTAAACCTGTAAGATTCTATTTCTCCCTTTTTAAAACTCGTATATATAATTCTCAAGATGATTATGAGAAAGATTTAAATAGCTCTACAAAAAAGAAAAATTGGTGAAGCAAATGGTGTCTTCGTATGTACTCGTGACGGTAGCTATTGGAAAAATACAAGATGTTTTAGAAGAAATTAGAAAAATGAAAAACGTTGAAGATGCAGATGCTGTGACTGGTCCCTATGATATAATTGCCAGAGTGAAAGCCGAGGATTTAGGAGAGCTAACAAAAACGATAATTCAGAATATACATTACATAGATGGCGTGATAGATACTACCACTGCCATAGTAATAGAGCTCTAGGTGAAAGAATGGGACGTGAGTCTGATATAGCGATCTGTGACGTTTCGGTATTTGTATCAAAAAGTAAATACAGTTCGATTAAAAAAACAGTGATGAATTTGGGTATAAAAGAGGTAGTTATGCCTGAAGAGCTGATAAATATTCTTTTAAAAGTCTATAAAAACGAGGCTTTGAGTGGAGAAGAAGTGAGAGTCCTTTCCTACTGGTCAAAAGGACCAATAGCTAAAGACAGTGAGATAAGAGATTTTTTTCAGGAATTAATGGATTTAAATATAAAAATAAGAACTGTTGCTGAATATACGCTTAAAAAAGAGGTAGAACTTGGATATAAAAAACTGGAAGAAGGAGAAGAACATGAGGAGCTCATAATATATGATAGAGTCTGGAAAACTCTTTTTAACAGAGTTTCTGAATTCCTGCCCCAAAAAGCAGCCGTCATTGTTTCCAAGATAATAGCCATATCAATGGTCTTCAATGTTAAGATTCTCGCTTTTAATAGAAACATTCTGAGGTTTGTCAGAGAAGCAGAACTAAAAATATCCAAAATCGACACAAGTATCCTCATAAAAGGAAAACGCTTTTCTCACAGCATCGTTTTTTTGCGAGGTTTTGAGATTTCAAAGTATAAAAAGATATTTGATGAGGTAACGTCTGCTTTAAAGGAGACTATATCCTCGACGATAGATATTGAGGAAAATGTTGGCAGCGCAGTGATCTTGTTTGGAGAGTAGTATTTGCATGAAATGTTTGATTCTTTATTCTTCGTTGAGTGGAAATACTGAAAAAGTTGCAATGAGAATCCGAGACACTATTGAAAATGATATCGAAATAATAAAAATTGGTCGTGAAACAAACATTGATCTCTATCAGTATGACTTAGTATTTTTAGGATCTCCTGTTATACAGTGGCTTCCCACAAAAATATTGATGGATTTTGTATCCAGAACTCTTGTTCGTTATCATAAGAGTGGAGATCTCATTCCCTGTTCTCCCGTGCGGCCTGGAAAGTACGCTATTTGTTTTTGCACGTATGCAGGTCCCCATACTGGCATATCGGAGGCTGTTCCAGCAATAAAATGGATGAGAACATTTTTTGAACACATAGGTTTCGTTGTTTTAGACGAGTGGTACACAATTGGAGAATATAGGGGTAGTGAAGAAAACTCTACAATGGGAAGATTGGGCAATATTAAGGGTAGACCAAATGAAGATGATCTTTTAGAGATCGAAAACAAAACAAAGGGTATTTTAAAAACTTTAAAACTCTGCAAAACAGAAACAAAACAAAGATGAATAAAAAAATTCGGGGAGTGTGAAAATTAAATTATGCAGTTATGTACCATGATGCTAAGTATATAAAGTAGAAAAATTATAGGTAGATTTATGATTTACGGGATCTTACAACAAAATCTTGCGCGTGAATCTGTCTAACCGACATGTTAATGTGGAGCATTCAAAAATTTAAAAGTTGTGGTACTATGCGAACTATTCGAAACTACTATCAGCGGTTACAAGGATTCAACCGGAATGCTCGGTTCTATCTCCTCTTCACCTTCATACACGGAATCAATTTCTCGATCTACTTTCTCTTCTTCAACCTCTACATCCTATCCCTGGGATATGAGCCGGGTTTCCTCGGGCTTCTCGTGGCACTTCCCTCGATTGTCGTGACCGTCGTCGCTATCCCCGCAGGATTTCTGGGCGACCGGATCGGTTACAAGCGGGCACTGCTCCTCGGAATGATTTTGATGCTCGTCTCGATCATCGGGATCGTCTGTTTCCACAAGCCTGCAGGATTGATCCTCTTCGGCATCCTCTTCGGCCTGGGGAACTCGTTCGTCTGGGTCATCAACGCACCGTTCATGGCTGCAAACAGCAGCGAGGAGGAGCGGACGCACCTCTTCAGCGTCCAGTTTGCGATGACTACCTTCTCAGGATTCTTCGGCTTCCTCATAGGAGGTAGCCTCCCCATTATTTTCGCCAACCTTCTGGGGGTGGAAGCGGAGAGACCCGTGGCCTATCAGGCGACGATGCTGACCTGCGTCGGACTGATCCTTATTGCCCTCCTACCACTGCTCGCAATCAGGGCACAGGACGGTAGGGTAGGAGAGCGACTGCGATTAAAATCAGCCTTCCAGCGGCCCACGTTGCTCACCAAACTCCTCCTGCC
>JAGLWR010000171.1 GCA_023133315.1 Methanomicrobia archaeon
AAATATTTTTTTCCCTGTGAGACCAGTGCATCGATCTCTTTTCCACACGGAAATTGTAACCCCAATGCTCTTCCAAACATATCCTGCATATTCCCTATACCGATATCCAGTGTTTCTCCAAAAACTCTGTATCTTTGAGCGGCGTACGCTATTATCTGGGTGTTTCCTCCGGAGACGTACAGAGTTACAGGATCCTTCGCTCCTGTTGCAAACTTTCCTATTTCTATGTGGCTCACACAATGATTGACTCCTATAATCGGTATCTTAAGTCTTAGAGAAAGAGTTCTTGCTGCCGTGGCTCCTATTCTCAGACATGGCCCTATTCCCGGTCCCTGTGAAAAACTGATCAGATCTACATCTTTTAATAAGATATCACTCTTTTTCAATGCAGAGTCAAGGACGTTTTTCAGAACATCGGCGTGGTGATCCGCCGCCTTTCGTGGATGGATTCCTTCCCCCGTGTAAACGGAAGATTCGTTAGCCAGAACCTCTTTCTCTGTTACAATTCCTATTCCGAGTGTATGTGCAGTGCTTTCTATTCCCAAAGAGATCATTAATTCTAAATCTCTCTCCACGTTTAAATATGATGTTATGGGGATGTTTATTTCACTCTCGAAACCCTTCCGTATTCAAAATAATTTTCTTAATACTCTGTGCAAACTCTGTTTTCAGAAGTTTTTCTGTATCACCGAGAGAATCTTCAAAATCTGGATCATAATATATCTCACCCAGAAAAGGAATCCCCATAGTTTCTATTTCCTCTCTAACGTATGAAGAATCTCTAGTTTTCATATTTTCAATAACGCCCAAAATCTGGATTTCCAACTCTTTCAACATTCTCAATACCTTCTTAACTGTTTCCAGTGCTACTTTTGATTGCGTCGTTACCACGAGAAACTCTGTCTTTTTTATCAGTCGTATAACATCCAATATCGCATCCCCAATCCCTGGAGGCATGTCTATAATCAGAAAATCCAGTTCTCCCCAGAGAGTAACGGCAAGCAACTCTATGAGCGCATTTGAGACATCGATACCCCTCAACGGCGAAGGTTTATCACCTGCATAGTATATGATAGACATGAATTTTATACCGTACGGCTCTGGAGGGATAACGCCTTTCTCTTCTTCTGGATACAGATCCTTTATTCCCAGGAGTATGTGCGTAGAAGGACCGCAAAAATCCGTGTCCAACAGGCCGACCTTGTATTCCATCTTCGAGAGACTCAATGCCAAAACAGAAGCAACAGAACTTTTACCGATTCCTCCCTTTCCACCCGAGACAGCGATCACTTTTTTTATGTTCTTCAATCGTTTATCGATAATGGTTAGTCTCGGATCCATAGGACTACCTCACCTCAATAGAGTCAAGCCATACGCCTCTTCCTTTTATAACCTCGAAATCAGGGCTGCTGCACTGCGGACATCGCAGATAGGTATGAACGATCTCAGGAATAAAATGTATCGATTCCGATTCCTCGAAACTTAATTTGTCTTTTGTGAACTTCCACTCATGGCCACAGACGTTGCATCTAAAAAAAGCATTCTCTATTTCTATTTTTATCTTAGTTTTTTTTAATATGTCATGACTTTTTATGATTTCATTTAAGGCGAATTCGAATATTTCTATGTCTATCTGCTGCAACTCACCCATCGTAATTCTGAGTTCACGTATCTCCCTTGCTTTTTTCTCTTTTGATGCTTCCAATGCTGTGGAGATTACTGCCTCCGCTAAAGCCCATTCGTGCATGCCTCAGTTGTTTAAATTTTCTATATAAATGTTTTTATCAGGTTTTCTGATGCATTTATGTAATACTCCAATCTAACTTTCTGAAATTTGTACTCTGGGCATAAGAGACCTGAAACAACGTAGATCTATACTCACGTGATGCGAAAAGATATGTATTCAAAGTTCTCTTGATAAACTTTTTGGAAAGAAGAATAAATAAACTTTTAAATGATGTTATGGACTTTTAATAATGAAAAAAATAAAATTCGCAACTGCAATAAATTGCATGGATGGAAGGGTTCAGATACCAGTAATAGAATGGTTAAAGAGAAAATACTCAGCGAGTTATGTAGATATGATTACCGAACCAGGCCCAAACAAGATATTGGCAGAGAGTAAAGATGATCCCGTAATTGAGACGATAAAAAGGAGAGTTAAAATTTCAGTGAATAAACATGCTTCAGAAATTATTGCAATAGTAGGACATTATGATTGCGCTGGCAATCCTGTGGATAGAGATACACAAATAAAACAAATACGGTCTGCTATTAGAATAGTTGAATCATGGAATTTTAATGTTCAGATAATAGGATTATGGGTCGATGAGAACTGGAAAGTTCATAAGATTGAATGATTTTGGATTTACATCGTCTAACAGTGGACATACGCATCATGCTCTGTCCAAACTACCCTTCGTATGTTCACGAAATGTTATATAACCCTCCTCAACAATATTCCATTGCTTAAAATTAGTGGTAACTTTCAGATTGGAAAAATGAAAACTCGACAATTTATCACGATTTATCCCGTACAGTAACTACGTCACTTCCGCATATCTCGCATTTTCCTTCGTAATCAAGAGGATACTTCTTTTTACACCCTTTACAGACTTTTTTCCATTTATAAACTTCTTTAATGCCTTCCGTTGCGATACTGCTGAACCTTATTCCCAAGGACTTTGCAACGTTTTGAATGTCATAATCTTCTGTAAGAAGTATGC
>JAGLWR010000172.1 GCA_023133315.1 Methanomicrobia archaeon
TATCCATTGGCTGAGGAAATCCTTGGAAAGGGAAGGTTTGTACCAGTACAGGGGAAGAAAGAAGATCCGGCTCATCCCGCTATCTACCCCACAGGGGACCTCAAAAAAGTATATGGAAATGAAAAAAAGGTCTACGATCTGATAGTTCACAGATTTATCTCACATTTCAGTGAAAATGCTGTTAAAGAGAGTATTAGAGCTAATATAAAGGAGGATAAATACATATTTGTGGCGAGGGGAATCAGAACGATAAAAGAAGGATGGCTGAGATACTATGGAATGTATACAAAAAGCGAAGATAAGATACTTCCAGATCTCAGCAAGGGCGAAATGATATCGATCGATGATATAGTCATAGAAGAAAAAGAGACGAAACCTCCTCCCAGATACAATCCTGCTTCTGTAATAAAAGAGATGGAAAAGCTGGGCATTGGTACGAAAGCAACGAGAGCCTCGATACTCGATATCCTCTATAACAGGACCTACATAAAAGGAACGCAGATAGAGGTTACTGAACTCGGTGAAACTATAATTAATACGCTGGAACGATACTGTCAGGACATTATTTCTGTTGAACTCACAAGACATTTTGAAAAAGAAATGGAAACAGTTTATCAGGGGGATGCTCAAAGAGAAGAAATAATCAAAGAAGCAAAAACGAAATTAACAACAATTTTTAAGGATTTTAGAAATAAAGAAGATGAAATAGGAAAGGAAATTGCAGAAGCTTTCATAAAAACGGAAAAAAATAACAATATCATAGGAAAATGTCCAGAATGTGGTGAGGATTTGAGGATAATAACTTCAAAAAAGACCAGAAAAAGATTTGTAGGATGTTCAAATTATCCCAAATGCAAAAACTCGTTTCCACTGCCGCAGAGGGGAAAAATTGCAAACACGAAAAAGATATGTGAGTGCGGATATCCGATCCTCAGAATAGGAAGATGGCAGTTCTGTATAAATCCACAATGTCCCAAGAAACGTTAGGGATAGTATGGAATTCTCACTCTATTATTACATTCTAAACACGTTATGATAATTTTTTTGTTTCTCAGTCTTACCCTTGCATTTACCCCGGGTCTCAGGAATTTATGACATTTTTTGCAGTATCTTCGCTTCCATTTTCTTGGAATCCGTACCTTGCATCTTAAACTTATTCTTCTCGCTATCTGTGCATACCTATCTGCACGTTCTGGACTCTCGTTGAAAACTCTCTCCGCTTCTTTGAACAATGCATTGATACTTCTCAAAGCTCGTCTTCTTATGATCTTTTTATTTCTCATTGAAAAAGGAAAGCTTTTAAAAAATAAAAGGTTATGCTTTAGTATGAAAATAATAGAGTGTGTTCCAAACTTCAGTGAAGGAAGAAACATAGAGAATATAAACAAGATTCTTGACGCTATAAAGGGTATTGAGGGTATTAAAGTGTTAGATTACGAACATGATAAGGATCACAACAGAACCGTGGTAACATTTATCGGTACCCCAGAAAATATCGCTGAAGCAGCCTTCAGAGGATGCAAAAAAGCTTCAGAACTGATAGACCTCAATGTCCATAAAGGAGAACATCCAAGGATGGGAGCAACGGATGTCATTCCTTTTATTCCTGTTTCTGATGTAAGTATGAAAGAGGGTGTATCAATTGCTGAGAAACTCGGGGAAAGAATATGGAAAGAGCTAAAAATACCGATATATTTATACGAAGAAGCGGCAAAAACTCCAGAAAGAAAGAACCTCGCCAATGTAAGAAAAGGAGAGTTTGAGTGGCTTAAAGAAAACATAGAGAAAAGACCTCCAGATTTTGGGGATAAAATTCATCCTACTGCAGGAGCTACCGCTGTGGGTGCCCGCGAGTTTCTGATCGCTTTCAACGTCAACTTAGGCACTAACGATCTGAGTATCGCAAAGAAGATAGCAAAAGCCGTGAGATTCAAAAGTGGAGGATTACGTTATGTCAAGGCCCTCGGGTTTGAGATAAAAGAGAGGGGAATCGTTCAGGTTTCGATGAACCTCACAAATTACAAAAAAACACCGGTACATAAGGTTTTTGAGATGATAAAGAGTGAAGCAAATAGATACGGAGTTTCTATAATCGAAAGTGAGGTGATAGGACTGGCACCAATGGATTCGCTTATAGACGTGGCAGATTTTTACCTCAAACTTGAAAACTTTAAGAAAGAACAAATTTTCGAAAGGAGGATATGGGAATGAAGGAGTTTTTAGATAAACTGGCTTCAAAAGACCCTGTTCCTGGTGGTGGGAGCGTTTCAGCGTTAGTTGGCGCACTCGCGTCGTGTCTCGGGTTGATGGTCTGCAATCTCTCCGGTATCCCGACTGAGAACCTGGAAAATCTCAGAAGTACTCTTGAAAAACTCGTGAAAAAAGATGAAAAAGCTTTTGAAGAAGTTATCTCAGCCTATAAAACAAAGAACAAAGAATTGAAAAATGAAGCTCTCAAAAAAGCGAGTTTGGTACCGTTAGAAACATCAGAAAAATGTCTTAACGTCTTAAAGGAGTTAAAAGCGATCAGTAAAAAGGGAAAAAAATCTGCGATTACAGATATAGGCGTAGCTGCACTTCTCGCGTACTCAGGAATAAAGGGTGCTATTTTAAATATTAAAATAAATAACAAGTATATCACAGACGAAACTTTTGTAAAAGACACCGATAAAAAATATCGTGAGATAGAAAAAAAGGGAGAAACTCT
>JAGLWR010000173.1 GCA_023133315.1 Methanomicrobia archaeon
CCAGCTGCTACTATATACGCCTCGATAAAAATCCAAGATTTCGAGAAATCCTTGAAGTGGATCCCTCATCGGTATTAGAACAAGTGACAATACAGCTAATCCGAGATATGGAACAAGTATTAAGGGATACTTTCTCAAAATGGAAAAACTTTCTTTCAAGATCCTAATTACATCCTTTTTCGACATACATGATCCTCCTTTTATTTTAATTTATAGGCCCCATTTCCAGTCGGGGATGCCTTCGTCATCAGAGTCATCAGAAGGTGATGATCCATATCAACTTTTTCATGCTTATCATAATGTATACCCTCCATGCTAGGATTCATTTAAATATTTTCCGATCTCAACGAATATGAAAAGATATTTAAAAATGTAAATTAAAGAATTTAGTATGAAAATTGCCGTCACAGGAACGTCGTGTACTGGAAAGACGGTTGTATCGAAAAAAATTGCTGAAATACTGGATTATCGATACATAGACATCGGTGAATTCGCGGAGGAACACAACGCGATACTGGAAGAGGATGTGGAGAGAAAAACAAAGATAGTCGATGAAAAAAAGCTCAAAAAGCTTTTAAAAAACATAGAAAATGCTGTTATCGACGGTCATTACTCGGAGCTTCTCAGTCCTGACACTGTCTTTGTATTGAGGTGTCCTCCCCAAATTTTGAAGGAACGATTGTCAAAAAAATTCCATCCTGAAAAGGTAAAAGAAAATTTACTGGCAGAGATACTGGACTCCTGTCTGATCTCTGCTGCGAAGCACAACGATAATACTATAGTTTTTGAGATCGAGAATAACTCCGTAGATAAAACAGCTAAAACGATCCTGATGCTGATCAAAAACAAAAAGGTAGAGGAGAGTATAGCATTCAAACCCACCCGCAAATATCTCAACGATGAATCCTTAGATCTCCTTTAGGTACTCCCTCACGCATCCTTCAAAAGATTCTGTTAAAGAATCCATTACTCTTTTCACCACGTATCGCTCAAAAGTTGGTTTATCTACTTCAACAAAATACACGTACCTCGTGCCCCCCTTTGCCACTTCCTCTTTTCGTGATAACAGCCCTTTTTCACACAATCGTTGGAGAAGGATACTTATGCTCGATCGTTTTCCACTTTTGAGAGTTTGAAATATCTCTTTTGCCGTGGCTCTTTTTTTTCTCCACATTATCTCCATGATCTCGCTCTCCATGCGCCCTAAAACTTTCTCTATGCCTTTTTTGTCAGGACTGTACTCAAAATCGAACATTATGCTATAGTTATCTGACAACTTTTTAATATTTTTCCATGCTCTCATCGGAACAAAAAAGATATGCGATCAATTCGAGATGAGATACCTACCAGTTCTTGTATTTTTTGTTTTTAAGATTTAAATTCAGTAATTCTGTGAAATACTTATTCTCATGCGCAGTATGTTTGGTGATAGTGGATTTCCTGATGATTATACCGCGATTTCCGGCATTTCGGAAATGAGAAATGACGAGTAAAGTTTTTATTGCACACTTCCTTTTCTATACTATGTCTTTGGAAGACTTCGAAGAATACACGAAGAGGTCCTTCTGCAATGATATCAAATGCCCGATGCAGATAGAGCTGAATATGCAGGAACCCGGCTCTCTGCAGTACGAGGAGATACGGAAGAAATGTCGCGATGCTTGCCTGCACACAACATGGGAGTTTCACCACTGGCTGATTGAGAAGGGCTTTATCATAGTTAGACAGACGAGATAATCAGGAGGTGATATTATGGATTGGGGCATGAAGAACAGGCTGTCGAGGATAATAAAACCCACGACAGGACATACATTGATGCTTGCTGTAGATCATGGCTATTTCATGGGGCCGACTACAGGATTAGAAAGGCCATGGGAAGCAGTTAAGGATCTAGTTCCACATGCTGACACCTTAATGCTTACAAAGGGTGTTCTCAGAAACTGTATACCCCCGGAAACAGATATTCCAATAGTATTGAGAGTTTCAGGAGGTACGAGCATTATTGGAAAGGAACTATTGCACGAAGGAATAACGAGTTCGATGGAAGATGCGGTAAGACTCAATGTGGCAGGGGTAGCGTATTCGATCACTGTAGGTATGCCGTGGGAGAGAGACACCATCCTCGACCTGGCTCAGATAGTGGATATGGCAGGAGAGTACGGTATTCCAGTAGTTGCTGTAACAGCAGTGGGGAAAGAATTAGGAAAAGATGCAAAATACCTTTCTCTGGCAAGTAGAATAGCTGCAGAACACGGTGCCCATATAGTGAAAACGTATTACTGTGAAGACTTCGAGAAGGTGGTTGATACATGTCCTGTTCCTATTGTCATAGCCGGAGGAAAAAAGTTGCCAGAAAAGGATGCGTTGACAATGGCGTACAATGCCTTACAGACTGGGGCTGTTGGCGTCGACATGGGCAGGAACATCTTCCAGTCGGAAAACCCGCCCGCAATGATTCAGGCTGTGAAGGCGATAGTTCATAACAAGGCCACTCCAGAGGAGGCCTACCAGATTTTTCAGGAAAAAAAGAAATGAGAGGGGCACTCTATGAAGGTGGCCATGTATTATACAAACAGGGATGTGAGAATAGAGAAAGTTCCAAAACCAGTCCCGGGTAGAGGTGAACTCGTAGTAAAAGTCATGGCATCGGGCATTTGTGGCAGCGATGTGATGGAGTGGTA
>JAGLWR010000174.1 GCA_023133315.1 Methanomicrobia archaeon
ATATCTCTTTAGCCTTTTTTATGGCTTCTTTGTTCCGGATACAGACTTGAAGCCCCAAATATTCTTTATTCAATGTTCCACAGGCATTTACTAAGGAAGAGAAGTACTCCCCATCCCTGAGATCGTCTTCAACATTTTCAATGAAAATATTTTTTCCATATCTCTCAAATACTCCTTTTCCTTCTTTGATTATTTCCAGATTTAAGTTTTGAAATGGATCGTTCTGTTTGTCACCTATTGCACCAACGATTGCGAGGTGGCTGTATTTTTTTATTTCGGGGTAAAGATTTTTACAGAAGAGATATGCAGCTCCAGCTCCGGAAAGATCATAAGCTCCATTGTATCCAAAAAGATGAGGATTCAGGACATTTCCTTCACAGTTTTTTACAGGATGATGATCTAAAATAATATAATACTTGAATTTTTCAGAGATTTCTTTGCAAAAACTGCTTCCGAGATCAGAAAACACTATCAGATTATCTCCCACTTCCTTTTTTAGCTCGTCCAAGGTTTTTAAATATATCTGAGATATTATCTTTGTCTCCACTTTCTTAAACCGGGAGAGTGTAAGATACAGCAAAGCACATGCGGTAATTCCATCCGTATCCTTATGAGAGACTATATAGATCTTATCAAACTTAGAAAGATTATCTAAAAAAAAAGAGGCAATTTCGGCTGCTTTTTTCTGAACGTTTTCCAATAAATCACCTTATAATAAGTACAGCCTGCTCTGGATCGTATCTCCAATCTTTTGGAATTTTTTTTGTTCCTCTATAATATTTTACGAGTCTTTTTATTTTTGACTCTGTCAGTTCCAAACCCCTTTTGGAGTGATAATCTTTTTTGTTTTCTTCTAAATGTTTCCTTATCTTAACAGCTTTTTTTATCAAATTTAAAAGGTCTTCAGGATATTTAGGAACTATACCGTTATCTTCCAAGATCTTTGTCACCTTTTTATCGGTGATAAGCTTTACATCGGGGATTCCATACTGATCCCTCAATGTTATACCTATAAGGCTTGAAGAAACTCCTTTCTTTCCTAATTTGACAACTAATGCCTCTATCTCATCTTTTTTATATTCTGTCCATGCAGGAGGAGATATTCTTGGAGGATGTTTTGATCCTGACTTTCCTTTCTTTCTTGAGTGCATTCTTGCCATTTTTTCACCTCTTTTTTAAATGCTGGATGAACCTTTTTAAGGCTTTTCCTCTGTGCGAATATTGATTTTTTTTGTGAGTAGTCATTTCTCCAAATGATTTCTCACTTCCATGAGGAATAAATATTGGATCATATCCAAATCCGTGATAACCTTTCGGTTCCTCAGCTATCCTTCCTTTACATTCCCCTTTAAAAATTTTTGCTTTACCATCATAGAACCCAATTACCGTTCTAAAAATAGCGTTTCTGTTTTCAGTTTTTTCCATGAGCTTTAAAACACCTTCGTTCCCTATCGTAGTAAATACGGGTTTAGAGTACACTCCCGGAAAATTGCACAGAGTTTGGATAAACAATCCAGAATCCTCCAGAAAAAAGGTATCAACCCTATCTTTTAAGTATTCTATCCCATAGGTAACCACTTCTTCTAAAGAAGAGGCCTGTATCTCGGGATATCCTAGATTTTTTTGGATCAATTTAAACCCTAATGGGAGTATAAGATTTTCTGCCTCTTTAAACTTGTTTTTATTACTCGTTATAAACACTATCTCTTCTGACATATCTTCCCCTCTTTTCTATATCATGTATTCTTTTTAGAATCTTCTTCTTTTTTTCGTCCCCAACGATCTCCTCGTATCCTTCCATCACAGTTTTAAAATCTTCCAAAAAATGTTTATAATGTGTAGATTGGAGAGCTTCTTTCAATAAGTGCATATCCACTCCCTGTCCCTCTATTTCCCTGGAAAATTCTCCAAGTCCAAAATCTATGAGATATATCTCATGAGATATATAGATCATGTTTGAAGTAGTCAAATCTCCGTGGACAATACCACTTTTATGTAATTTTCCGACCATGTTTCCTATTTTGATACATAGATTTCTTCTCTTTTTAGAATTAGCCTTTTCAAGAAGTTCTTTTATCCTTTCTCCTTTTATATATTCCATAACGATATAACATTCATCACGATCTATCTCAAAGATAGTGGGAGTTCTTACGTATTTTTTTGCTTCGTGCATCAGTCTCGACTCCGAGATAGTTCTGGTTCTTCGCAGATGAAGGTCTATTTCTTTGATACGATACCCCTTTTTGACTCTCTTTTTGATTACGACTTCTATCTTCAGATCTTTGCTGGGAAAATAAAGATCTTTGAAATTCTTCTTCTCAAGGACGGCTTCAGCTCCCCTTCCTATGATAACCATGTGACCTCCACCTCATCCGTTCTCCATTTTTGCCTTACTACTGTTTCTTCGAGATTCATTCTTTTTCCACTTTTGTACTCTATCAAACCATGATATGCGATCATGGCTCCGTTGTCTCTGCAGAGATCAAACGGTGGCACATAGAACTTATTTCCTCTTTCATTGCACATTATTTCACACATTTTTCTGAGTCTCGGTGAAGCAGCTACACCTCCTGTCAAAAGAAGCTCTTTTTTTCCTGTATGCGCTAAAGCTCTTTCCGAAGCTTCTATTATTGTAGAAAAAGCAGTTTCCATGAGCGAAAATGCAATGTCTTC
>JAGLWR010000175.1 GCA_023133315.1 Methanomicrobia archaeon
CTTTGAGGCTTTTTGTAGCTTATTCTTACCGTATCTTTATCTCCCTTGTTTCTCAGTGTTATTGTGTATTTAGCTATCGAATCTATCGATATTGTGCGATAATCTTCCTCGCAGAACGCTTCTATCTCGTAATACGAAGTTTTTGTGTTGTGAGTATAGGTTTGATGTGGAGTTGACGGTGGTGTTGTTGGTGTAGGAGGAAATGTAGGTACAGGGGGAGGAGTATCTGTTGGCGGTGGATCAGCTTTCATTATGAAAAAAGAACTGTGAGAAATCAGTAACATTCCTACCGCTATGAAAATAATGTAAATCATCTTGTTTTTTCTCTTCATGCACATACTTTCTCATCTCCTATTTAAATACTTTGCTGTTCAACACTGTATATTTTGAGTACACAACAACAAATAATTGCTATATGCTATCATACAATGAACGTTTTATCCTTTTTATAAGTTTCGCATGTCAATTAAGAACTCGATTGCCGTGGTATCGTTTCTCAGTACGATCGTTATCGTCTCTGCGTTTTCATCTATTCGTGGAAAGGTGATGTATCCTTCCCTAGTTTCTTCGGGGTTTATTTCTCCCCATTCTTTTGAACTGGGCATCGATAATACGACGTACTGGTTTTTCAGATCATCTTCAATGACACTCGTAATATTCGGATAAAACTCTATAGTACTCTCGCTGTCATTCCGTATGGAAAGCTCTACTCTCAGATGATCCTCCAGAGGTCCAGAATTACCATATTTCGGCTCATTGACGTAATAGAGCTTGCTAATCGTTATTACAATATTATTCTGAGTTTTCTCCTCATTTATTACCAATTCTTTTTTACCAGGGGGTGTTGGAGCAGGAGTAGTTGGGGCGGGCGTAGGAAACTGTGTGGTGGATGCAGGAGGCGTCGTTGGGACACTTTTTTCCGGTGTCTCGGTAATCTCTGGAGTTTCCGTCTTTTCCGGCGTTTGTGTCTCTGATCCATCAGATATGCATAAAGAAAAAGCTACCAACAGTATAATTCCAATACAAATTATTCTTGATTTCATAAGAACAAAACAACAACAGAGTTTAAAAATTTTATCTTCAAAATATAAAAAAAGAAAACTTTAATAACTCCTTTTAATCAATACCTTCACATGAACTTCATAATCTCGATCATTCCGATAGTAATCCTTCTAGTTCTTCTCCTCGGATTTAAAACGAGTATCAAAAAGGCAGCATTCATATCTCTATTTTATACCGTTCTTGCAAGCGTCTATCTTGGAGCCGATGGAAATCTTATTGTGGTAAGTTTTGGTAAGGGGCTGTGGATGACGGTTTGGATAATCTACATAATCTGGCCTGCATTATTGGTGTATAAACTCATAGACACGATAGGGGGTTTCAAAGTTATAGAAGAAAAATTCAAGAGATTCTCAGACAAACTTTTGCAGTTATTGATAGTAGGATGGATATTTCCTTCTTTTCTGCAGGGGGTCACAGGTTTTGGAACGCCCGTCGTTGTTACCGCACCTCTTTTAATGGGGATGGGATACTCACCCTTCATCTCGGCGATAGTGCCTCTCATAGGATGTGCGTGGTCCGTTACTTTTGGCTCCATGGGTGCCTCATATTTGGCGGCAAGACTTGTGACGCAGTTAGGTCCCGAAGAGTCATTGATATTCGCAGCCTTTGGAGCTTTTTTTCTATCCCTCATCTGTATCCTGACAGGATTTGTGATCTCTTACATCTATGGAGGTTTTAAAGCTGTAAAAAAAGGATTTCTTCATGTTCTAATTTTAGGGATTTCGATGGGATTTACTCTGAATTTAATGGTGAAGATAGAGCCATGCATGGCATCATTCACTTCAGGAATCGTAGGGTTAATTTTTGGATTTCTTTTAGTGCGTAGAAATAAAAAAATAGAGAACAAAAAAGGTATGAGTTTTCACTCTGCATTTTTACCCTATTACATCCTCATAGGAGTAGTACTTCTGGTAATGCTTACTCCACAGATATCCTCTTTTGCGAATACACACTGTGTTTTTGGATTTTCATTTCCGGAAACTTCTACAAGTATATGGACAAATCCTGCTATCGAGACTTACAATCCTATAAAGATTTTTGCACATCCCGGAAGCTTCATACTTTTCTCTGCTTTCATCTCGTATATCATCTATAAAAAGAAAGGTTTTAGTATCGATACAAAAAAAATATTGAGAGAAACTACTTCAAAAACCATTCCGAGCTTTATTTCCATAGCTGCTATTCTCTCGTTATCCTCTTTGATGACGGATTCAGGGATGATCTCGGTTTTGGCTCAGAAAGCTACATTCTTCTTGTTTCCCTTTTTCTCCCCGATGATAGGAACTCTCGGAACATTCATCACTGGAAGTAATACGAGTTCAAATATGCTCTTTGGAGCTTTCCAGTACACGACAGCAAAAAACATGAGGATAAATCCATTACTGATACTGGGATCACAGACTGCTGGGGGAGCTATAGGAAAGGTGTTCTCCCCTACGGATATAGTACTTGCAGCTTCAGTGACGAACATATTGGGCAGAGAAGGGGAGATAATGAGATTCACCGTAAAGATAGGCATAATATTTTGTATTTTGATAGGAGTTCTGACAATGCTGATGGTGTGAGATCGAGAAGTAATCAAGATTTAAA
>JAGLWR010000176.1 GCA_023133315.1 Methanomicrobia archaeon
ATTTTCTATCAAGTGTTAAGTAATTCAGACCTACTGAGATCAGAAACTGCAATCTACTTTTTATTTCTTTCAGAATCTGTTTCGAGATGATTTTTTCCCTCTCTGTTAACTCTAACTCGTTGAAAAATCTGCGTAAATCTTTTATTGACATTTCTGTAAGCTCGATTATGTTTCTTCCATTTACGGTCACGGCTAAGCTTTCTTTTTTAAGTCTCTTTCCATTACAGGAAGAACATGCTTTCTCGTTCATGTATTTTCCTATCTCGTTTCGGATGTACTCCGATGACGTCTCCCTAAATCTTCTCTCCAGATTTCTTATTACACCTTCAAACCCTCCTTCGTACGACCACAGAGATGTTTCTCCTTTAAAAGAAAACTTTATCTTCTCTCTCGTACCATAGAGAATTATATCCACAATTTTTTTATCCATATCTTTAATGGGCGTATTTACAGTATATCCATAATGCTCGATAACAGTTCTGAGCGTTTTCATGTAATATCCATCTATATTGTTCCCCCATGCAGTTATAGCACCTTCAATAAGGGATAACGATTTATCAGGGATAACTAAATCAGGATCGATCTCAATTTTATATCCGAGACCTTTGCATTCTGGACATGCTCCGAAGGGGGAGTTAAAAGAAAATATTCTTGGCTCTATCTCGCCAAAACTGATATTGCAATCCGGACATGCAAATTTTTCGCTGAAGAGATATTCTTTATCAGCTGCAACTAATACAAGACCATTTCCTATCATTAAAGCAAGTTCAACAGCATCGGCTATCCTTGTCTTATCTCTGGATTTCTCTAAATTTATCCTGTCTATTAAAGCCTCTATCGTATGTTTCTTCTTTTTGTCGAGGGTTATCTCATTTTCAAGATCGATTATTTCTCCATCGACTCTTACTTTCCCGAAGCCCTCTTTTCTCAAATTTTCGAATTCTTTTCTGTACTCTCCTTTTTTTCCTCGAGCTATAGGTGCGAATATAACTATTCTTCCATTGAAAGTTATTACATGCTCAATTATCTGCTGTGATGTCTGCTGTCTGATCTCTTTTCCACATTCGGGACAATGTGGCACCCCTATCCTTGCAAAAAGAAGCCTTAGATAATCGTATATCTCCGTAACGGTCCCCACCGTGGATCTTGGATTTTTGGATATCCCTTTCTGTTCGATAGATATGGAAGGTGAAAGCCCTTCTATATATTCAACGTCAGGCTTGTTCATCTGCCCCAGAAACTGGCGCGCATATGCGGATAGGGACTCAACATACCTCCTCTGTCCTTCTGCGTAGATGGTATCAAATGCTAGCGAGGATTTCCCGGATCCAGAAACTCCTGTGACGACAATAAGATTATCTCTCGGAAGTTCTAGGTTTATATTCTTGAGGTTGTGTTCCTTTGCACCTACTATCTTGATATTCGTCATAATTCTTCGAAAATAGGTATTATAAAGCTTTTACATTTTCAAAATGGATAAAATCACAGTGGTGTACAATTATCGCCTCGGGAATCCTTTTTACAAAATCTCCTTCCTTAGAATGTGCTGCAATTATATGCATTATCTCGTTTGGAAGATCGAATATCTTTGCTAATGCAGCCCCGGAAACGGGATGTCTTACCAGTTTTCCGAACGAACTCTGTACAACCTTGTCACCCTTCTTTTCATACTCCAGAAACTTTCCTATATCGTGAAGAAGCGCTCCTGCCACTAAGTAATCCATATTTATCCTGAAACTTCTCTCTTTCATAATTTTCCCGGTGTTGTAACTAAGCTCAGTCACTGTGTTTATGTGGTCTATAAGATTTATATCTGTTTCAGTAAGTAATGTAAAGGGTATATTTTTTATTTCCTTTTCATCCCACTCTTTCATTGCGTACTCTATTGTCTTTTCTACTTTATCTTTCATCTCTTTATCACTTATTTTTTCAATATATGGAAATAATTCCTTAACTTTCATTCCTTCACCTCCTTAACTATATCTACGACGCTACCGTCTCTATACTGAATTACAGCTATGACCCTATCTGTCGTCTTCGGTTTTTCAGGTTCTCCAGCTATATCATAAGCCTCTTCCTGAAGTTCTTTTATATCGCGCAGATCAAGATCGGCAGCTTTAAGTTTTTCCAAAAGGTCCTTTCTTCTTGGATTCACAGCTACCCCAACATCGGTAACAACAACATCTACCGTTTCTCTAGGTGCTGTCACAGTAGTAACGTCCTTTACTATGACAGGTATTCTGTCTCTTAAGAGCGGTGCTGTTATGATGCAGATCTTCGCGCCCGATGCCACATCTTGATGTCCTCCTATGCCATGAAGAAGAAGACCATCGGAATGTGTATTGACATTCACATTGAACTTTGTATCAATTTCTGTTGCACCGAGAAAAGCTACATCTTCCTTGTATATCGCGTTTCCTCTTGAGTTGTAATTTGCATAAAAACTTGGGTCAACTATAATATGATTCGAGTTTTCTCTTAAAGATTTTATAGCTTCTTCATCAAAACACTGTCCATCAAGAAGGCATCTTATTCTTCCTTTCTTTAAAATATCTACGAGATATTTTGTACTTCCACCCATTCCAAATCCACCTACAATGTCCTCTTCTTCCATAGTTTCCCCGAGATACTTTGTTACTGCCAGAGATA
>JAGLWR010000177.1 GCA_023133315.1 Methanomicrobia archaeon
CTTCCGGGTATAATTGGAACTTTTGCTTTTTTCATAGTATTTCTTGCTATGATTTTACTACCCATGTCCACTATAGCTTTTTTTGGAGGTCCAATAAATTTTATTCCTTCCTTTTGACATCTTTCTGCAAAATTTGGATTTTCGGCTAAGAATCCGTATCCTGGATGTATTGCCTCTGCTTCGCTCTGATGAGCTATTTCAAGTATTCTATCTATGTTCAGATACGATTTCAAAGGAGGTGCTGGACCTAAAAGATAAGATTCATCGGCATACTTTCTAAACAGAGCAGTTTTATCTGCTTCACTGAATGCTGCTACCGTTTTAACTCCCAACTCCTTGCAACCTCTCATTATCCTTATAGCGATCTCTCCGCGATTGGCAATGAGAATTTTATTGAACATCTAACCACCGATAGCAAACAGTATACTATCTGGAGAAACTTCTTCCCCTTCTTTTACGAATATATCTTTTATGACTCCAGATTTTGGAGAGACGATCTCATTTTCCATCTTCATAGCTTCTAAAAGTACTACTACATCTCCCTCTTTTACTTTATCTCCGTTCTTTGCCTTTATTTTTAATATCGTTCCCTGCAGCCCTGCAGCAACGCCTCCCTCTATCTTCTTTTTCTCGGCAGGTTTAGCAACTTCGTACCCTTTTGGCGTCAGTTTAACATCATATATCTCTCCATCGACCTCCACATCAAACTCCGTCGGGATAGCTCCTACTCCTTTACCTCCAATGCCTTCTATCTCTTCATCTGTCAGTTCGGGGAAGATAGATTTTATCAGGGCTCTGGAAAATGGATGCGTTACCGGTAACGGAAGATCCTTTGAGGTAAACTCTGTTTTTGCCTCCCCTTTTAAAAATTTAAGTCCTACTTCTGGATATATTGCATAGGTGATTACATCTTCTTCTTTTTTTATCAGCCCCATATCTTCGAGCTCGTCTCTTCTCTTCTTATAGAGAGGTTCCAGAAGATCGGCAGGTCTGCACGTTATAATCTGATCCTTCCAGTCTTTTCCCAGAACTAACTCCATGATCTCAGGTTTTATCTCTCCGGGGGGCGTTCCGTAGAGACCTTTACAGTAATCTTTGGTCTCTTTTGGTATCTTTTTATATCTCCCGAATTTTACATTCATCACCGCCTGTACACCCACTACCTGGCTCGTCGGTGTAACGAGAGGAGGATATCCGAGCTCTTCTCTAACCCTTGCTGTCTCGTCCAGAACTTCAAAATATTTATCTCCAATTCCCTGCTGTTCTAATTGGAATATAAGATTGGAAAGCATGCCTCCGGGTATCTGATGAACGGTAACGGAAGGATCCACCTTTAAAGCATTAAACCTGTGAAGATGTCTGTATTTGCTCCAGATCTTCACAAAATATCTCCTTATCTCTACCAATTCTATTAAATCGTATCCTGTGTCCCATTCTGTCCCCTTTAAAGCTGCAACAATACTTTCTGTCGCGGGCTGAGCAGTACCTCCCGAGATCGGAGACATTGATGTATCGACGATATCTGCTCCGGCTTCTATTGCTCTCATGTACGCCATTCCTGTCATCCCACTCGTGTAGTGGGAGTGTAGATCTATCGGTATCTTTATTCCCGCATCCTTGCAGCCCTTTATAATATTATAAGCTCTTTTTGGCGAGATCATACCTGCCATGTCCTTTATGCATAAAGAGTCACAGCCCATCTTTTCCAATTCTTTAAACTTTTCGACATATCGGTCTACTGTATGTACAGGGCTTATTGTATAACATAAACATCCCTGTGCATGTGCCCCCACTTTCTTTGTAGTTTCGATAGGAACTTTCATATTCCTGAGGTCATTCAAAGCGTCAAATATTCTAAAGTAGTCACACCCGTTCTTTTTGGCAAACTCGATAAACTTCATGACTATGTCATCCGGAAAGTTCCAGTACGCAACTATATTCATGGCTCTCTCCAGCATCTGCATGGGCGTGTTCGGCATTGCCTCTTTCAATTTATTCAATCTTTCCCACGGATCTTCATTGAGATATCTTATAGGTACGTCAAACGTAGCTCCTCCCCAGACTTCCATAGAAAAAAACCCTATTTTGTCCATTTTTTCTGCTATGGGCAGCATATCTTCCGTTCTCATTCTTGTCGCCAACAGAGATTGATGCGCATCTCTAAATGTTTGATCATGTAGCTGTACCATGCAATCACCTTATAGTATGTAAAGTGATGAGATCACTATTTTAAAAAGGTTTCGTTTGAAACACCGAAATATAATTTTTTTAAAGAAAAGTTTAAATATTCTCCAATTAATTTCAATTTATGGAACTGAAATTTATTGCAATAGCTCTCGTGATTCTCAATATACTTATATATTCCTCTTTGATACTGAGGATAAGAAAAGGTAAAGGTATCTCACAGCCGAAAAAATTGAGATTAAAAAAAATAGAACCTGTGATTCCTACTCCCAAAAGCACCGTTACATGGGACGAATCTCCTCCACCCGAAAGTAATGTTATATGGGACGAATCTTTTGAAAAGGAGCTTGATCACTACTGGCAGGAGGAGATGGGAAAGAAAGAAAAAAAGATAGAGAAAGAAGGTATTGTAGAAGAAGAGAAAGAAAAAATAGA
>JAGLWR010000178.1 GCA_023133315.1 Methanomicrobia archaeon
CGAGAAGTTTGGCGATGACTATAAACGCTATATGCAAAAAGTGCCAAGAATGAATCTATTGCTGGGTGTCATACGACTGATACGACGTATAAAGAGAATAAAAAAGGTGTAAAAATGAAAGATAAGAAGACAGATAAATCACAATGGAAGCCAACATGGAAAGATTGGATCTTGTATTCCATCCTGAGTATTCTAGGTATTGGTCAAATTGCGTTATGCTTTCTATTCTATAACTCAGCAGGTCTCAAATTGGCATTATATGCAGGATGGTTACTCTTGGTAGCTGGAACTGTCTTATTTTTTTCCTCCAATGTTCTACACGAGAAGGGTGAAGTGCCAGAGGGAAAAAGCTATTGTGATACCACAGTTTTCGTTGACAGCGGAATCTATGGAGTTGTCCGGCACCCGGTATATTTGAGTTTTATATTTGGAGTCTTTGCGTTAATTCTCATTGCCCAACACTGGTTAAGCGTAGTTTTGGGCATTCCGATAATAGTGTCACACTATGGTTTTATGCGACAAGAAGAGCATGGCAACATTGAGAAGTTTGGCGATGATTACAAACACTATATGCAAAAGGTTCCAAGAATGAATCTATTGTTGGGTGTCATACGACTAATACAACGTAGAAAGAGAATAAAAAAGGTGTAAAAATGAAATTAGGTAGACTTGAAAAATGGTTCATGAATACACAAAAGCATGCTGAGTATGTTGTAAACCGTGCTCAAAAACTATTGAAATTTATAGAACTGAAAGAAAAACAAGATTTTCTTGAGGTAGGATGCGGTAATGGTGTGGTATCCAAATATATTGCCAAAAAATACCATCTCAATGTTACGGGAGTAGATGTAGACCCGGAACAGATTGAATTTGCGAAAAAGAACACTAACACACCCAATCTTCATTTTTTGGAAGCAGATGTAAACCATTTAGCTTTTGAAGACAACAGCTTTGATATTGTCTTATCGTTTGGGGTCATGCATCATATATCTAACTGGCTGGACGCTATGGAAGAAATAAAAAGAGTTTTAAGACCTAAAGGTTACTTCATCTACATGGATCTTGTGTATCATGAACTGACAGCAAAAATTGGAAGATCGTTAACCCGTAACTATGGTATAATAACAATGAGGGATTTAAATTCATTCATTGAAAAAAATAAGTTTTCTACGATTCATGCTTCACTGTCAAAATCAATACTATGGAATGAATACGAGGCCGTATATCAAAAGTCATGAATTTTAACTTCAACATATCTTGAAGCTTATAGAAAACCTTTTATATCTGAATTTAAAAAGAAGTTTCATGAAAAAAATAGCTTTGTTATTAATATTTGGGATATTGATATCAGGATGCATTTCCGTGGAAAAAGAAAAACCACAAGAGACACCCACAGAAACAAAGCCTCCAGAACCGGGAGAAATAACTGTAGGACAGGGATTTGCTTCTTACAGTTCATACCCCGTAGACATTATTCCCAATGCAAAAGTATACGATTTTACACCAGAAAACATGGAAAATTTCTATCTGGCAGATACCCAAAAGAGCCTTTTAGAAGAGAATGGATTTGTTGTCATTCCCGGATACTCTAAACAGTTCTATGAAGTCTATAAAGGGTGTAAAGAAGGAAATATTCCCATATTCGTTACGACAGACTCGATGCTTCATACGTACCACATAATGTATGATTATACACTGAGAATTCTTGAAGTTAGAAAATTCCTCGAAGACCTGGAAACTCTTACTCAATCAATGCTCAATGCATCGACAGAACAATATAATTCCTCCGAAGGAAAAATAAAAGAAGCTGCAAGAAAGAATATAGCGTACTTCTCTGTTGCCATGAAACTGTTAAATGAAAATTATAAAGTTTCAGATTTGGTCAAGAAAGAAGTGGATGAGGAACTTTCCTTGATAAAAAAGCATAAGGGCTTCTCTTTTTCACCTATCTTCGGATACAGAGAAGATTATTCACAGTATGTTCCGCGGGGTCATTACACAAGATCCGATGAATTAGAAAGATATTTTAAGGCAATGATGTGGTATGGAAGGATCATGTTCAGACTAGAGCCTGGAAAAACCCCAGCAATGATAGAGAAAGGAAGAGAAGAGACTAGACAGGCGATACTTATCGTATTTTCATTGAAAAATCAGGAACTGGAACTTTGGGACAGAATCTACGAGCCTACTGTATTTTTTGTCGGGAAAACTGATGATCTGAATGTGTACGAATATAAAGCGATAATAAAAAAGGTTTACGGAGATTCTATAGACGATATAGAAGAAAAACTTGATGAATTCATAGAAGAAGCAAAAAAATACAGAGACCCCAAAATAAACTCATCTTTCGTTTACGACACGGAAAAACCTGAAGATGTTACAAAAGGATTCAGATTCATGGGGCAGAGATTTATTCCAGACTCGTATATGTTTCAGCAGTTAGTGTATAATAAGGTTTTGCAGTATCAGGGGAATGATAGACCCTTTACTATGGTATATTCACAAGCGGGCCCCATACGTGGATTTCCGAGAGGATTGGACGTTTTCGCAGTTTTGGGATCAGAAGAAGCTTTGAATATTCTAAAAGAAGAGGG
>JAGLWR010000179.1 GCA_023133315.1 Methanomicrobia archaeon
ATCTCTATCATTGTAAGTAACGTAAAAGCCATAGTCTGTGCTTCTATAAGCCCTGCATTTTTTTGAACAATGTAGAATATCGGAAGTATAACAATTGCTTCATAAATCCCGACTCCCAATATCATAGCATTTATCCTTCCTTTAAAAATACTTTCATTTTTTTTTCTTGGTTTTCTGAGCATTATATCTGGATCCTTGGGCTCAACGCTGAGTGCTATCGCAGGAAGACCATCTGTGAGAAGGTTTAAAAACAGAAGCTGTATTGCTATGAGGGGAAGGCCGATGTCCAAAAGAACTGCGAGAGTCATAATTAGAATCTCGCCAGCATTACCTGATAAAAGATGCATGAGATATTTCTTTATATTATCATAGATCCCTCTTCCTTCTTCTACTGCAGCCACGATGGACGCGAAGTTATCGTCAGTAAGGATCATATCTGAAGCTTCTTTTGTTACATCTGTCCCTGTTACACCCATAGCTACCCCTATACTCGAATTTTTCAGTGCAGGTGCATCATTTATTCCGTCCCCCGTCATTGCCACTACCTCTCCCTTTTTCTTGAATGCACTGATGATCTTCATTTTATGTTCGGGAGAAACCCTGGCATATACCTTGACGTCATCTACTATCTTTTCGAACTCCGCATCACTCAGTTCATCCAGTTCTTTCCCCGTGAGTATTAGATTTCCTTCTTCAAAGATCCCCAGCTCAATGGCAATGGCTTTCGCCGTTAATTTGTGATCACCTGTAATCATAATCACTTTTATCCCCGATAATTCACAGAGTTTTATAGCTTCCCTAGCTTCTTCTCTAGGAGGATCAAGCATTGCAGTCAAAGATACAAAGACGAGATCTTTTTCTTCTAGGATATCTCCTTCTTTATACGCTAAAGCCAATACTCGTAAACCCTTAGATGCAAAGGTTTCATTCATCTCTAAAATCTTTTTTTTATCCGCTTCTGTTATTTTTCTCACACCGTTATCATAGATATATGAACAGTTTTCCACGATTGTCTCAGGAGCACCCTTAGCGTAAATCTTGTCATTAAGAACAGACATCATTTTTCTCTCAGAGGTGAAAGTTAATTCGTCCTTTCTTGGAAACCTCTCCTCGAGATCAGATTTTTGCATACCTATCTTCTCGGCAAGAACGAGTAAAGCTCCTTCCGTTGGATCACCGATCACTGTATAATTTTTTTCATGAACAAGCTCTGCATCGTTGCATAAAGCAGATATCTTTCCTATAAGTTCCAGATCCTTACGATCTATCTCTTTTTTCTCCACATAAAAATCTCCTTTGGGGATATATCCAACGCCGCTTACTTCAATAACGTTATTATTGAAAAATATTTTCTTCACTGTCATTTCATTCTTTGTCAGTGTTCCCGTTTTATCACTGCAGATCACTGTGGTACATCCTAAAGTCTCTACTGCAGGTAATTTCCTGATTATGCTATTTCTTTTGACCATCTTTTGAATGCCTAAAGCCAGTGTAATTGTCACGACTGCCGGTAAGGCCTCGGGAACTGCAGCTACAGCTAGAGATACACCCCAGATAAACATTTCTACTGGCTCGTAACCCCTCAGTATCCCAAGAGCAGCTACTAAAAAACATATTATCAATGCAGAAACTCCCAAAACTTTTCCTACACCTTCCAGATTTTTTTGCAGAGGTGTTATCTCTTTTTTTACACTTTGAAGCATTTTTGCGATCTTACCAAACTCGGTATTCATTCCTGTTGCGTAAACTACCGCAATCCCACGTCCAAAAGTTACTACTGTCCCGGAAAAAACTAAATTTTTTCTTTCTCCCAAAGGTAGATCTTCTGGAAGTGCTTCAAGTGTTTTGGATACGGAAACAGACTCCCCTGTTAATACAGCTTCGTCTATATTCAGATTATATGAGGTTATTACCCTACAATCCGCCGGAATTTTATCTCCTACCTCTAAAAAAATTATGTCTCCTGGAACTAATTCCCCCGTGTCTATTATTCTTTCAGTCCCATCCCTATTTACTTTAGCTTTAGGGGAACTCATTTTTTTTAACATTTCTAAGGATTTTTCTGCTTTATACTCCTGAAAAAACCCTAAAGCTCCCGACGCAACGAGTATGATTGATATGACAATAGCATCTGCAGTTTCTCCAATTAACAAAGAAACAATAACTGCTAGCATTAAGATTATCATTAAAAAATCTTTAAACTGGTCTAGAAAGATTGGTAATATTGATATCTTCTTCTCTTCTTCTATTTCATTAAATCCGTACCTCTTAATTCTTTCTTCAGCTTCTTTCTGTGTCAATCCTCGGTCTGTAGTCTGAAGTTCCTTTAATACTTGGGGGATACTCTTGGTGTACATTATAGATCAATTAAGTAGCTTTAAAAGAATATAAAAGTCTTTTGTGTAATATTCATATAGAAAAATATAATCATCCAATTATATTTGTAACTTTTATATTTTGTGCAAAAATTTTTTCAAGTCTCAATTTAAATTATATACAAATACAAAAATAATCTTATAAAATAAAAACTATTTATATAGGACTTTTCTAAAAAATCTTTTTA